>NBMY01000030.1 GCA_002212985.1 Sphingobacteriales bacterium TSM_CSS | reverse complement strand
TAAAAATGCTATCGAAACTAATTGTATATTCCGTAAAACTGACTTAGAGTTAGGGCTTAACGTGATTAAAACAATTCACCCTGGTCTTTTTTGGCAGTTTTAATGCTTTGCTTGATGGGTGCAGCGGTTTTAGTTTCTGCCTTAGCCGTTTCAACAACCTGTTTAATTAGTTGCACGGTTAAACCTTCGGCACCGGCAACACGTTCAATTTTGGTTATTTTATAGCCGGTTAACTTATTGCCCAATGTGCGCCGCCCTTGTACATTTACCGCCTCTTCAATTGCCAAAGTTTGGTGTCCTTTTACTTTGGTTTTATCGGTAATATAATGGTAGGTAACAACAGGGTTAGGCTCTGTACTTACAAAAAGCAATTCGTATTTTTTATCTTCGCCGGTAAAATAGAATTTCTGCCCCGTTTTACCTGTTTCAATCTGAAAACGTTTTACGTAGTACCCTTTCTTTTCGGGGTGGTAATATATAGCCGAAATGATGGTTTCGGGATTGAATTTTTCAATTATTTCATCATTGGCGGCATCAAAACGGTTAGTAAGTTCATAGTCTGTAAGTTCGTAACTGCCGTCTTTATGAACCACCAAAATTCGGTCGCCGGTGTCAAACTCGCCCAGCAATTTACCTCGCCCTTCGGTATTCAGGCGGCCTATGCTGTCGTCGAGCCATACTTTGCGCCCGCCCTGTGTAGAAGCGCCTACTTGTTTTTGCACCACTTTGCGAATGGGGTAGGGGGTAAGCACATTTCCCTTGGCATCGCGGCCTTTAATGGCTAAATCGCCAAAGTCGTACTCAAACTCTTTTATTTTGGCTTTGCTGGATGTGTGCAATGAAACAACAACCGTTTCGGCTTCACTGTTTGGGTGTACCGATAAATATACCAGTTTAGAACCCTTTCCGGCTCCCGAAGTAATATCATATTCTTTGTCGCGGGTTATGGCAGTTACGGCAAAGCGTTTTACATAGTTTTTACCGGCTTCGGCATCGAGGTAAATGGCATGGTAAATGCGGCGCTCGTCGTTTTTCCGCCAAACATCAATATGTACTATGTCTTTGCCCACAAAGGTTTTTTCGGCAACCTTGCTCACCTGAAACTTGCCGTCGGCTCTGAATACAATAATATCATCAATGTCAGAGCAATCGCAAACGTATTCGTCTTTTTTGAGGCCATAACCCATAAAACCATCTTTGCGGTTTACATACAACTTTTGGTTTGCCTGAGCTACCTGTGCCACGGCAATGGTGTCAAAATTGCGTATTTCGGTTTTGCGCTCGCGGCCTTTACCATATTTCTTCAGCAGGTCGTTAAAGTAATTTACGGCATAATCGGTTAAATGCGCAAGGTTGTGTTTTATTTCGGCAATTTCTTCTTCCAGCGCTTTAATTGCTTCATCAGCCTTAAAACTGTCGTATTTGCTGATTCGTTTTATTTTAATTTCGGTTAGCCGCAATATGTCATCGCGGGTTACCTCGCGCAAAAAGTTTTTGGTATAGGGTTTCAGTCCTTTGTCAATGGTATCTATAACTGCATCAAAGGTTTCGCATTCTTCTATTTTGCGGTAGATGCGTTTTTCTATAAAAATTTTCTCCAATGAGGAAAAAAACAGTTTTTCCAACAGCACTTTCAGCCTGAATTCCAGTTCGGCTTTGAGCAAGGCCAAGGTGTGGGCTGTAGAGAGTTTCAGCAACTCGCTTACCCCGATGAAACGGGGTTTTTTGTCAATAATAAGGCAGCAGGAGGGCGAAATAGGCATTTCGCAATCTGTAAAGGCATACAAGGCATCAATGGTAACATCGGGCGAAACACCTGCCGGAAGTTCAATCACTATTTCAATATCTTTAGCGGTGTTGTCCACCACTTTTTTTATTTTTATTTTACCCTTGTCGTTGGCTTTTAGGATTGAGTCGATAAGGCCGGAGGTAGTAGTGCCATAAGGAATTTCCCGAATAACCAACATTTTTTTGTCAACGGTGTCAATTTTAGCCCGAACTCTTATGCGTCCGCCGCGTTGCCCGTCACGGTAATCGTTGCAATCTGCCATGCCGCCGGTTAAAAAATCGGGGTAAAGGGTAAATTCCTTACCCCTAAGCACCGCCACCGATGCTTTGCAAAGCTCCTGAAAGTTATGGGGTAAAATGCGGGTGCTTAACCCAACGGCAATGCCTTCTACGCCTTGTGCAAGCAGCAGTGGAAATTTTAAGGGCAGGTTTACCGGCTCTTTCTTACGTCCGTCGTAAGAGAGTTGCCACTCGGTTATATCGGGGTTAAAGGCAACTTCGAGCGCAAATTTCGACAAACGCGCTTCTATATAACGGGAAGCGGCAGCGCTATCGCCTGTTCTTACATCGCCCCAGTTGCCCTGTGTATCTATGAGCAGGTCTTTTTGTCCAAGGTTTACCAACGCCTCATAAATAGATGCATCGCCATGCGGGTGAAATTGCATGGTTTGCCCAATAGCATTGGCTACTTTGTGGTAGCGGCCGTCGTCCATTTCTTTAAGGGCGTGCAGCAGGCGACGTTGTACGGGTTTCAGTCCGTCTTCAAGGGTGGGTACGGCGCGGTCTAATATTACGTAGGAGGCATATTCCAAAAACCAATCTTTGTACATGTCTGATACATGCGTAATGTCCTGATTTTGGTTGTTATTGTTATTTTTCGACATGCTTTTAAGGTGTTTTAGCGCTGTTCCAATAGGGGTAAGCGGTGATAGATAAGTACTTGCGGCAGAGGTTTTATGCTTCGGGAGTTTCCTCAATTTCTATGGGTTCCAGTTCTTCTTCTATTACCAGATTTTCAATAATAAACTCTTGCCGATCGGGGGTATTTTTACCCATGTAGTAAGAAAGCAGCCGGGCAATGGTCGAATCGGGGCTAAGTAAAACGGGGTCGAGCCGAATGTCTGAGCCGATAAACTTGCCAAACTCATCGGGCGAAATTTCGCCCAAACCTTTAAAGCGGGTAATTTCGGGTTTGCCTTTTAATTTTCTGATGGCATGTTGTTTTTCCTGTTCCGAATAGCAATAAAACGTTTGTTGTTTGTCGCGCACCCTAAACAGCGGGGTATCCAAAATATACACATGTCCGTTTCGAACCATATCGGGGAAAAACTGCAGGAAGAAAGTGAGCAGCAGCAACCTTATGTGCATACCATCCACATCGGCATCGGTGGCAATTACCACTCGGTTGTAGCGTAACCCGTCTAATCCGTCTTCAATGTTTAAGGCGTGTTGGAGGAGGTTAAATTCTTCGTTTTGGTAAACAATTTTTTTGCTGGAACCGTAGCAGTTGAGCGGTTTTCCCCGAAGGCTGAATACTGCCTGAGTTTCTACGTTACGGGCCTTGGTAATGGAGCCGCTGGCCGAGTCGCCCTCTGTTATGAACAGGGTGCTTTCGAAGCGGCGGCCGTTTCCTGCTTCTTCGTTCAGGTGGTAGCGGCAATCGCGCAGTTTTTTGTTATGCAGGTTGGCTTTTTTTGCCTGTTGTTTTGCTAATTGCTTAATGCCGCTTAGCTCTTTGCGCTCTCGCTCCGATTGCATGATGCGTTTAAGCATTGCATCGGCAATGGCGGGGTTTTTGTGCAGGTAGTTGTCGAGTTGTTCTTTCAGAAAATCGGTAACAAATGCCCGAACGGTAGCGCCATCGGGCGCAACGTTGGCGGAGCCAAGTTTGGTTTTGGTTTGAGATTCGAACACAGGCTCCTCAATTCTGATGCTGATGGCAGCAATGATAGAAGAGCGAATGTCTGAGGTGTCGAAACTTTTGTTGTAAAACTCCCGAATAGTTTTTACCACAGCCTCTTTAAAAGCTACCAGGTGAGTGCCGCCCAAAGGGGTATATTGCCCGTTTACAAAGGCATAGTATTCTTCGCCGTATTGGTCGCCGTGGGTAATTGCTACTTCAATATCATAGCCTTTCAGGTGAATAATGGGGTAGCGCAGTTCATCGGGGTTGGTTTTGCGGACAAGCAGGTCGAGCAGGCCGTTTTTCGACAGGAATTGTTTTCCGTTAAGGTAAATGCTCAGCCCGGCATTCAAGTAGGCATAGTTCCATAACTGGCTTTCAATATGCTCTGCAACAAAGTGAAAATTTTTGAAAATTTGCTCATCGGGCTCAAAGGAAATAAACGTGCCGTTGGGTTCTTTGGTGGGGCTTACCGGAAGGTCTTTAAGCAATTCGCCGCGCTCAAATTCGGCGGCTTTCATTTCGCCTTCGCGCACCGAGTAAATGGTAAATCGCTTAGCCAGAGCGTTCACCGCCTTGGTTCCTACGCCGTTTAACCCGACCGATTTTTTGAACGCCTTGGAATCGTATTTGCCGCCGGTATTAATTTTCGAAACACAATCGAGTACCTTACCCAACGGAATGCCGCGCCCGAAATCGCGCACTTCAATGCGGTGGCCGCTGAGCTTAATATCTATTTTTTTACCAAACCCCATTACATACTCGTCAATGGAGTTGTCAATAATTTCTTTTATAAGAATGTAGATGCCGTCGTCCGGTGAAGAGCCGTCTCCTGTTTTACCTATGTACATTCCCGGACGCAGCCGTATATGCTCGCGCCAGTCTAAGGAGCGAATGTTTTCTTCGGTATAGGTTGCCTGCAAACTTAGCTGGGCATCGGTTTTTTCTTTACTCATGGCAACTTGTGTGTTCTGAATTTGTTTTGGTTAATTGGCTTTATTTTAGGCGGCAGTCTGCTGCCTGCTGCTGCAAATGTACACACAAAAATGGAAAAAGCAAGGATTTTGTTTAAAAATTGCTAAAAAAATTGGTTATTGGTAATAATTTTAGCATTTTCGGGCAATTAACGTAGGGGGAGTGTTTAATGATGGCGGGCATGTTAGACGTTTACCTGTCTATAAAAGCGATCAATATTTCGGCTAAGTACAATAAGTTGTTCTTCGTCTATGCGGGCATTGCTGTTTACCAATTGAATGCCGTTAAACAGGCGTACAATTTCCTTATAATCTATGCCGGTTTTTTCAGCCAACATGCGGTATGCCGGTTCATTCATTTCCATGTTTTTAATGAAGAGTTTAGTTCGTAAAAAATGCAGGAAATGGTTTATTTTTTTGAGCGCCAGGTCTTTATGGTCGCCGTTTTGCAAATACAGGGTGCCTACGGTTTTGGTAAATTCAACAGTGGTATTGGCAAGTGGCTTAATAACCGGTATGGCTCTTTGTTTGCGCTTGGCTTCAAACAGCATAAAGAGGAGCATGGCAACAATGGCTACATACAGCGCCCATTTCAGCGCTTCAACAGACAACAGGTAGCGCAGGGGCGTTTCGGCGGCATTGCCATGCAAGCCGGTATTGGGTTTGTAATATTCGTCCCAAATAACATAACCGGGCGGCAGGCATGATAAAACGGTGGCTGCAAAGCGTTCGTAGGGTTGTTGCAGCAGGTAATAATTAGAAAATGCCACCGGCAAACTGCTCAAAAAGAGGTGACCATTGCCACAATTGCGGTAAATAAAGGTTGCCTCCTTACTTTGGTTTCGGGCTAACACATAGTACCCAAGCGAATCGGCATCAATGAAAAATCGGCCTGCCTGAAAATCGGTTCGGAACCGGTAGTTTGTAGAGTCGTGTTGCCGGGCGTTGGTGAATTTTATCCCGAAGAGCGAATCGGTTTCTAAAAAATCGACTTCGGTTTCTAACCCAAGAGTATCGGCAAAAAAATCACCAAACCAAGTGGAAGATACAAAAACGGTATTCCCCTTTGCGGCAAATTGCAGCAAACGGACCGCATCTAACGAATCGGGTCTGAATTCTTCGGTTATTATCAGGTAAATGCCTTTTTGCAGGTCTTCGGGCTGCTTTTGAAGCAAGTTGTTGTTTTCTATGAAACTATAGGGCGAAAGTTCGGCAACGGTTATTGTTTCATTGGAAAAAAAGTCGGTCAATAAATTATAAAGTACTTTGCAACCCAAAGGAGATTTATTTTTCAAAGTAAGATCAAATGACCAATCAACCGGTACGGGTTTGGTGGTAACCAATAAGGAAAGCGCCAGCAGCAACAAGCCCGATGCCAGCAAAGCGTAGCGTTTCGTCATTATTTACCTTGTTGATTTAACTGGTTGCTGAAATTGGAAAACAGTTGGTTTACAGTAGCAAAATGTTGCGCATCGAGGGTAAAATTGCCATACCAAACGTAGTTAAAAACCCGGGTTATTTGGGCAAACAGGGTATAAAAACCGGTTTCATGCAACTCATACTGGTAATCGCGGTTGGTTTTGTTGGGCTGCCAGTTAATGAGCGATTTATCGGACAGGAGTTTAAGATTTTGCAGATAAAGCAGCCGCACCGCTTTGCGGAAATCCTGATTTTGTAATGCCTCTGCAATTAGTTGCTCAAAGTTGAGTTGGTGAATGTTTTCTTCAAAAAATTCGTGAGCAGGTATTGATTTGGCAACAGGTTTACGAAAAAAAAGGTCGGTTATTTTTACATTCAGCAGGGTGCTAACCAACAGAATAATAAAAGCGGCAACAAGCAGAAATTTTAGCAGACGATACGTATCGTGTTGGGCGCTGAAAGAAAAAAGGTCTCTTAATATGCTGCCCAGCCATTGCATAAACCGGGTGAAAAGGGTAGGGGCATAGGGTTTTTCGGTGTACCGGAAGTCGGGGTCATTGCGAAAGGATTCTAATTTTTGCGCATCAAATTGTTTTACCGGGGGCAAAACGGGTGTTTGCGGTTTTATTCCCGTAGCAGGCGGGTTTGTTGATATTTCATTGGCAGTTAGCGGTGCAGGAAGCGTTAAAAAAAGCGCTGACAGGAGCAGTACCAGTGCAAACCGCCACAATAACCGGCTCCTTTTCATAAGCAAATGCGAGGTTGGTAGTACATGCGTTTCTCTAATCTTTACCGATACAATTGCCGGTTTTAATCTGTTTCGAACAAGGCAACACTGCCGCCAACCCAGGTTTTATTTTTGTTGTATTTTACCCCAATTAAATCGGCGCGGCTAAACCTTGCCAAACTAATCACTTTTTCGGGCCGATCAAGTTCGGGTTCCCAGAAATACATCATTCTTACTTCGGTTTTTACCAAGCCGCCATCGGTAGTTTGTACCACCGGTTCGTATTGAACCTTTTTTTGCAGCATAAAGTTGTTTCGTTCCTGCACAGGAATGGCGTCAATATCGGCTTGGGTGGGGTGAAAAATTACCCCGCTACCCGAAAAAGAAAACAATGGTTTCAGCACATAATTGTCCAGATCGGCAGGATACTGCTCAAAATCGGTCAGAAGCCGGCACTGCGGAATGTAGGGGCTGTTCATAAAAGGCATAATAAACTTGCTTATGCGCATAAACCAGTTGGGGTGGCCTGCCCATTCCACCTCTACCTCTTCGGTAAGATGAAACTGGCATTGCAGGTCGGTTCGCTGGGTAAATTCGTCAAAAATAATTCGGTTGTAGATGCGGTAAACGGGTGTTTTAACCCCGTTGCGCAGGTAATACAATTTTTTGCCTTCTCGAATTATTTCGGTTATACAAACCGGTTTTATGCCGGTATAGTGTTCGGTAACGATAAAATCAATAGCCGTGTTTTGCTTGTAGGGTTCTATTTCAAGCAGCACCACGTTTTCGGGTTGATGATTGCCAAGCAGTATTTTTTTTAACCGTCGGCGGTATGTATCTGCGGTTAAACCCGAAAACAGGTGTGAAAAATTTTCGGGAACGGCAAAATGCTGCCGGTATTTTTGGGTTAAAAAATCCTGATAGGCAAACAGGGAGGGAAACCCCTGCAGTTCAATGAGTTGTGGAACCAATTCGCCGCTTTCGTTTCGGCAAATGGCAAAATCAATACCCAGAAAGGTGGTATGCGCATCTTCGGCAGGTACCAGCAAATGGGGCGGAATGGCGTTTTTGGTCAACTCCTTTAGGTTGTTGGAAAGGAGGAAGTTAATAATGTCGTCGCAAGCGGCAAATATATGTTTTTTTAACCCCGACGGAATAAAAACTGGCGACTCTGCCACCCTGAAACTGATGGGCATGTTAAAACTGCTATCGAGGTCTTGCAGGAAGAGGCGGTACTTTTCTTCGGTAAAAGAGTGGTTGTATTGCTGCCTTATTTCGGGTATCATAACAGGGTAGGGGATATGCGTAAATTAAAAAACCAAAACACGGCTGCTTGCGCCAATAGTCATATCGAGGAAGCGGGGTAAAACGGTATTATGGGTAATTACAATTTTGTCGGGGTCGTTCATGTGAGTAAGGGTATCGTAATATTTTTGCAAGCCGTGTTGTTTAATAATGAGGTTTTTCTTTTCCTCGGTTTTAAGGTACTGCAAAAAGCCGTATGGGTCTGCTTCGGGGTGAAATTGTGTGCCAATAATGGCGTCGTTAAACCTGATGGCCATAACTGCCCTTTCTAATGGAACGTGGGGCCTAAACTTTTCAATGCACAACACCTTACCGCCCATGGCTTTTATACGCTCCAAATTGGGCTGTGTCACCTGATAGTCGCGCGAGTCAACGGCCCAAAAAGGTTCTGGCAAATGCTCGAAAAGCGGTTCATGCATACCGGCTTCGGTTTTGTGCATGGGCATTACGCCAAAAGAGGTAGATTTTCGCAGCGAAACATTGGCCAAACGGTAATGTCTGCAAAACAACTGAAACGAATGGCAGATGAGAAAAACGCTTTTTTTCTCAACGGGGTATCGTTCATTGTGCTGCATAATGCTGTTGAGGAGGTTAAAAAAGCGCTCTTCCCACAATGAACCCTCGCTGTCTAAGGGACTTCCGGGTCCGCCTGTTGAAATATAGACATCGTACTCCAAACCCGGTACTTCTGCCTTTCCTCTTGTGTTAAAAACATCGTAGTCTATATCGGCATCGTATTTAAGTGAGTAAGTGTCAATTATTTCGAGTATGCTTCTCATGCCTTGGTTGGCATGGCTGTCATACATATCTAATATTGCAACACGTGCATAAGGCGCTGGCATGAAACGTGAATTTGTGTGAAGAAAATGGTTTGGTTAGTATTTAGACTTGATTTGCAAACCTTGGTTACCTTATGCAGTTGTTAAGGAGGCCGCGCAGCAAGAATAGCACTAAATTAAACAAACTAATATAAAATTGGTTTACCTGTTTTGCCGGTTGGTCAAAATAGTAACCGTTATGTACCCAGCAAAGTTTGTTCCATAATGTAATCAACTACTTTAATGAGGCTGCCGGTTTGCTCAAAAACGGCTAATTGCCTGTCGGCTCCGGTGCCGTTTTCAAGAATGGTGTGTACGTAATTAATGGCTTTTCGGCTGCCTAATTCATCAACCACATCGTCAACAAAATCCAGCAGTTCCATAATAAGCGAGCGGGTTCTTACTTCGGTTTCTTTGCCAAAATCAATGAGGTTGCCGTCAATGCCGTAGCGGCTTGCACGCCATTTGTTTTCGTTAATAAGGGCGCGGCTGTAAATCATAAAATTGAGGTTTTGGGTTCTCAGTTTATAAATTTTGGCAACCACCGCCTGAAAAATGGCAGCTATGGCAATGGTTTCGTCTGTGAGCATCGGAATGTCGCAAATGCGAAACTCTATGGTGTTGTAAAATGGGTGAACCCGTATATCCCACCATATTTTTTTGGCATTGTCAATGCAGCCGGTTTTAATGAGCAGGTTTACATAACTGGTAAACTCGGCATAACTGTTGAAAAAATCGGGTATGCCCGTGCGCGGAAATTTATCGAATACTTTGGTCCTGAATGACCTGAAGCCGGTATTGCGGCCTTCCCAAAAGGGTGAGTTGGTTGACAGGGCGTAAATATGGGGTAAAAAGTACCGGGCGGTATTGGCAATGTGAATGGCCATGTTTTTATCTTCCATGCCTACATGCACATGCAACCCGAAAATAAGGTTGGAGCGTGCAGCTTCCTGCATTTCGTTGATGATGTCTTCGTAGCGGGGGTTGGGGGTGATGAGTTGGGTTGACCAATGTGAGAAAGGGTGTGTGCCCGATGCTCCGATGCGCAAACCGAGGCTTTTTGCTATATCTGATACAGCGCCCCGAAGGTTGGTAATTTCGCGCCGCGCCTGTTCTACGTCTTCGCAAATGGTGGTGCCTACTTCAACAACGGCCTGGTGCATTTCGGCTTTTACCTTATCTTCCAGCGTTTTGGCGGCCAACTCTACAATGCGCTGGTCGTGCGATTTTAGCTCCCTTGTTTCGGGGTCTATTACCATGTACTCTTCTTCAATTTAAGCATAGCTGGTCGCAATCCTCACTATAATGGAAACGGGTGATTTACTGAAATATGCTGAGGCATCGTAGCTATAAAATCGGTCGCAATCCTCACTATAATGGAAACGGGTGATTTACTAAAAATGCCCCTGTAAACGCCATATTTTAATTCTGTCGCAATCCTCACTATAATGGAAACGGGTGATTTACTAATAAGATAAACAAAACCCTTATTAACACAATACCGTCGCAATCCTCACTATAATGGAAACGGGTGATTTACTATATATTTATTATTATCTCATTCTTATTTTTATCTGTCGCAATCCTCACTATAATGGAAACGGGTGATTTACAAAAAGCGGTTACCGACGCAGGCATTACTATTGACCGTCGCAATCCTCACTATAAT
>NBMY01000080.1 GCA_002212985.1 Sphingobacteriales bacterium TSM_CSS | reverse complement strand
CACAATAATAGTGATCCCTATTGAATATTTATTGATTAAGCTGACGGCTATGGTGGTGACACTGGGCAACGGCGGAAAGCAATAATAGTGTAAAACAAGCTGGGTATTCTATCAGAAACCCTCATGTCGCCGGCTTTTTACTCACCCCCGCCCCTCTCTCCAACAAATCGGCAATGAAAATATTCCCAAATAAAGCGTTTGCTCGTGCCGATTTGTCGCAAAGAGGGGAGTAGCGTTGGTAGCGCAGCCGATCTCGCGTTATGACACTGAAAGTGTCAAATATGAATAGCCGTATGTAAAACATACGGAAAATAAACAACCCAACGGCAACAACCTCAAAGAGGTTGAATGTTCAGCCGGCGAAAGCAAACAAATGCTATTAGCCTTGCCCTGTTTGCTTGCTGCATTGCCTTGTGCGTTGCGGGGAGAATGAAAGTTGGGTGATAATATACAACAAAAAATTAAACAAATAGCTAAAATTTCTTAACATTACCTTGATAATTCATCTCTAACTTTGCACTTGTTTAAAATTATTTCATTGCACAAGTGGTATGCAAAAAAAGAAGGTAGATATAGCAGTAATATCCGATACACATTTAGGTACTTACGGCTGTCATGCAAGGGAATTGCTGTTATATCTTAAAAGTATTGAACCCGGCATACTGATTCTTAACGGCGACATTATTGATGGCTGGAATTTTAGTAAAAGCTACTTTCCGAAAGAGCATTTTGCTGTTGTAAAAAAGTTGATGAAGTTTTTAGCATTGGGAACTAAGGTATATTACATAACGGGCAACCACGATGAATTTTTGCGCAGGTTTTCGGGTTTTTCGCTCGGTAATTTTCACCTGATTGATAAATTGAAGCTACAAATTGACGGCAAACAAACGTTATTTTTTCATGGCGATGTTTTTGACACTTCTATTACCGGTGCTAAATGGCTGGCTAAGATAGGCGGCAGCAGTTACGATTGGTTAATCAGGATAAACAAACTTGTAAACAATGTCCTTAAGTGGTTGGGCAAACCACCTATGTCGTTGTCAAAAAAGGTAAAAGACAGTGTAAAAAGAGCGGTAAAATTTGTTTCTGATTTTGAGCAGGCAGCCGCCGATTTTGCCATTGACAATGGTTATGACTATGTTGTTTGCGGGCATATTCACCAACCTCAAATGCGCCGCATAACCTCAAAAACAGCGCAGATAAATTACCTCAACTCTGGCGATTGGATTGAAAACCTGAGCGCACTTGAATTTTACAGAGGAGAATGGCATTTATATCACTTTCCGCAAGAAAACAATAATCCCGATGTTGATATGCAATACCGGCAATGGTTGGACGAACTTACCAGCTATTACTCTTCTGTTGCCGACAATAATTTAATAAACTCCAATTTAGCTTTGTTATATGAAGATATTGTATGCAGTACAAGCAACCGGTAACGGACATATTAGCAGGGCAATAGAAATAATACCGCACTTACAGCAATATGGGCAAGTTGATGTGTTTGTAAGTGGCACTCAGGCACATTTGAATTTGCCTTTTGAAATAAAGGAGAAAAAGAATGGAGTTAGTTTTTGTGCTGGTAAAAAAGGAGGCATTGACTGGTTTAATACAGTTAGAAAAATAAAACCTCTAAGATTCTTTCGCGATGTTTGGCAATGTAAATTACATCAGTACAACTTAATTATAAATGATTTTGAGCCTGTAACTGCGTGGGCTTGCAAATGGAAAGGTACACCTTGCTTTGCTATGAGCCATCAAGCGGCTTTTATGTCAGCAAAATGTCCGAGGCCTACTAAAATTGACCAAGGTTCGGAGTGGCTGATGCGCAATTATGCTCCGGCAAAACATCATATAGGATTTCATTTTCAGTCGTATGATTCGTTTATCTATCAACCGGTCATACGTTCTGAAATTCGCAATGCAACAGTAAGCAACAATGGGCACATAGCCGTGTATTTACCTGCATACCATGAATCTATCCTTATCCAACATTTTCATAAACTTTGGCAAGTGCAGTGGCTGGTTTTTACCAAAAATGTAACAGCAACTTACACAATTGGCAATGTCACGGTTCAACCTATTGCGAATACACAATGGGTTGATGCGGTAGCCTCATCGGAAGGCGTATTAATGGGTGCCGGTTTTGAAGGACCTGCCGAGGCTTTGTACCTAGGTAAAAAACTCATGGTTATTCCTATGGATAAACAATATGAGCAACTCTGCAATGCCACCGCACTGCAGCAATTGGGTGTTCGTGCCAGCAAAAAAATAGGTAAACAGTTTACCCAAAAACTACACGAATGGATTTGCGAAGATAAACCTGTACGCATTAATTATATAGATAATACATTGGAAATATTAAGTCAGGTAGTAAAAGGTGGAGTTTAAGTATTGTTTTATCAGTAATATGATTTGATGGGATAGTTTTTGTATCTTGCAGTTACTCAAAAGAACCTAACTATTAGGTAGGGCTTGCAGAAAGTAGGCTTATTACGGCAACATAAGTTACATAATATAGACATAGAATGCCTGCCAGACTACGGCTAAAATAAAAATGTGAAAAAATAACATGTTTTATGAGAATATTTTTCTTGTATTTATAAAAATGTACAATATTTGTGTTCGTGGTTTAAAATATTGTCCTATGAAAAAAATGCCACACTACTATTTTACATCTGGTTATTGGTGTGCAACCTGTTGCAGGCGAAGGATTTTTAGACCAATAACAGCATAGAAAACATTCGCGAATTAGCGAGCAGAATAACCGTGCCCTTTACCATGCCCGACAGCACGCAACTGATGACCGATGTAACGCTGCCCATTCTGCGCGACTCACTGGTAATAAACCACAACCTCAGTGTGCCGCTGCAGTGTGCCCGAAATTTGTTTTAGACCCCTCTTTGACAGTAAAATACAGCCCAGCTATTGAGAAAAGGGGTAGCAGGTTACTTTGGCACCTCGAATTGGCAGTTTTCTCCCCAGTACCCTTCATCGCACAAACATTTACCGGTATTGGGGTCGCATTTGCCGTGGTTACCACAATTTTTATTGGCGCAGGGGTTTTGGTTGGGCGGGTTTTGGCAACGGTTTCCGGTATAGCCATCTTTGCAATCGCATTTACCGGTTTGGGGGTTGCAAGCGCCGTGGTCGCCGCAGTTTACATCGGCGCACTTAACGGGGGTTTGGCACTTATCGCCAGTATAACCTGGACGGCATTCACATTTTCCGTTTACACAAACCCTGTTAACAGAACATTGTATATTATTGCAGGGGTCGGTTTTCTGCTTCTGGCACCGAACACCTTCATAACCGGGTTTGCAAATGCATTTGCGTTTTACAGCATCGCAGGATGCTGTTCTTGCAGAGTTGCAACCCAATTCTGCACAAATATCGGGCGGTTGCGGCGGATTTTGGCAACGGTTTCCGGTGTAGCCGTCATTGCAAATGCACTCACCTGTTTGGGGGTTGCAGGTGCCATGTGCGCCGCAGTTTACGTTGGCACAGGGATCGGCGGGTGATGGTGGCGGTGGCGGATTTTGGCAACGGTTTCCGGTGTAGCCGTCTTTGCAATCGCATTTACCGGTTTGGGGGTTGCAGGTGCCGTGTGCGCCGCAGTTAATGTTGGCGCAAGGGTTGGCGGGTGGTGGTGGCGGGTTTTGGCAACGGTTTCCGGTGTAGCCGTCTTTGCAATCGCATTTACCGGTTTGGGGGTTGCAGGTGCCGTGTGCGCCGCAGTTAATGTTGGCGCAAGGGTTGGCGGGTGGTGGTGGCGGGTTTTGGCAACGGTTTCCGGTGTAGCCGTCTTTGCAATCGCATTTACCGGTTTGGGGGTTGCAAGCGCCGTGTGCGCCGCAGTTAATATTGGCGCAAAGGTTGGGTTGGCCGGGTTGGGGCGGTATGTTGCAAAGTTCGCCGGTGTAGCCGTCTTTGCAATCGCATTTACCGGTTTGGGGGTTGCAGGCGCCGTGTGTGCCGCAGTTAATGTTGGCGCAAAGGTCATCTGGAATTTCAAAATCTTCGGGGTTCCACATTCTTTGCAAAAGGGTTTGGCGGGTATTGCGGCCTAATTTTACCTCTTTCCCGTTGCGCTTAACCATAGCAATGCCGTTGTTAAAATTATATGCCTCGTCGTACATGGGCGGGGTGCTTTCAATGCCCCATTTGTTTACAAAACCCCATTTTCCGTTCTTTTTTACGGCAATGCGCTCATCTTGCAGGGTGCGGTGGTCCTTGTAGGCGAGTTTAAGATAGAGCGGCGTTACCCAATCTGGCAAAAAAGCCCACAACAGGAAAGGAATAAAAAATACGCCTGCCACAATTGCGGTTAAAATTCGGGCAAACATACGGCGGTTGTTGCCGGTGGTGTCGTTTTCGTTTTTAACATCGGTAATATTAAAATCGGCGGTCTCTTGCAGCGGCAGTACTTTGTTGGCCACGCTCCAATCTGTTGCCTGCGGCTCAATGGTAAAAGTAGTTACCTGTATGGTGCGGTCTAACACCACCACATCTTTGTAAACAAACTTGTTCAGGTCGGCAACCTTAATGAGAACCGATATTTTGATGCAAAGGTCATAAGTTCCTTCTTTGCGCGGGGTAACGTGGTAACGCCATTCGGTATAAGTATCTTCTTCTATGGGTTGTTCCAGTTCGCCAACTTGGGTAATTTCAAAGGCTTCGCCATTGGTATCGTCAATGATTTCGGCTTTCATAATGCTGTCAATGCGTATATCTTCAATTACCGCATCGGTTTCATTTTTTAGCCGTTCTTTGAGCACTTGGGGGTTTATGTCTTCGGGGGCAATGCGTATAATGCAGATGTGCTTTTTGCGCACCTCCATTTGCGACGGCACAAGGTACAGCACTTTACCCTGTTTAAATTGTTTAAGGGGTTTGGTAATGGTTCCTTCTTCCTGCGGCAGCAGCCCTCGTTTTTGCAATTCGGCATTTACCATAAGGTTTAGCTCATGGGCTATGTGGGCATACCCTTCATCGGGGCTGGCCCAAACGGCGGGGTTTGCAGGCGGCACGCCGTTTTTGGGCAAAGGTTTCATTTTTCCCAACAGGGTTTCTTCCCAAATACATTGCCTTATAATAACCGGTATAACCGTTGCTTTTTGACTTTTATGCATTTTTATGGCTACCGGAAACAGGGTTTCATAGCAAAAATCGGAAGCAATAAAATCGGGGCTAACCAACAGCAGAATAATATCAGCAGTTTGCAGGTGGTTCAGCAGTTCGGCTTCCCAATCCTGCCCGGCTACAATTTGTCCATCGTACCAAATTTGTACCTGTTCCATGCGCTCCAATGCAGCCAAATGTTGCCGCAATTGATGGCAATATGCGGCATCTTCGCCGGCGTAGGCTATAAATAGTTTAAGAACCCGGTTGTTATCCATAATACCGTTTGTTTATGGTTTCTGCTTGCAATATAAGTCTTTTGTTTTAAAAGCGCTGCTTTTTCGACATAAATTTGGCGGCGCCCGTTTTTACCGGAAAATCTTTTTATAACCGATGCTGTAACTTTTACCCCCTTTTGCCCGATATACGAATGTTGCCGGCCGGCACTTGCAGTAAAGTAAACAGGCTTTCAATTTTACCGGAAATTTTTTTTTAAAAAAAATGAACAGGTTTGAACTTTTTGCAAGTACCTTGCGTTACATAGTAGCAAGCAAAGCACAGATACTTTTAACAGCAGGTACTTTGTTGCTTGTTAAACGCAAAAAATTGTAAAACACAAACACTTACTCACTATGGTTATTTTATTATTAGGCATTTTGTTGGGCATTTTATCGGTAAATGCATTGTTTGCTCAGGAGCAAGCGGTTTCGGTTTATGTATCGGGGAAATTGGTGAATGAAAAGAACGAGCCGCTGAGTTTTGGTACGGCGGTATTGTATTCGCTTCCCGATTCGGTGTTTACCAAAGGTGCGCTATCTGATATAGATGGCAATTTTGAATTTGATGCCGTATTAAACGGCACCTACTTTGTAGAGGGTTCTTACTTAGGTTACAGCAAATTGCAATCGGCTCCGTTTAATGTAAATCAAAGCGTTGAAAGCGGACAAATAACGCTGCCAATTTTGCAAATGCAGCCCGAAACGGTTGGTTTACAAGAGGTTACGGTTACCTACAAAAAGCCATTGGTAGAAATACAGGCCGATAAGCTGGTGGTAAACGTAGAAAGCAGCGCCATAGCTCAAAGCGGCTCGGCTTTAGACGTGCTGCGGCGCTCGCCGGGGGTTGCGGTAAACCAACAGCAGGAAATAAGCCTGAAAGGCAAACAGGGCGTTTTGGTGATGATAGACGACAAACCCACGCAACTCAGCGCCGAACAGTTGGGCGTAATGCTGCAATCTTTACCCGCCAACACCATAGACCGCGTAGAAATTATTACCAACCCATCGGCAAAATACGATGCGGCAGGCAATGCCGGCATTATTAACATACGGCTTAAAAAGAATAAAAACAATGGCATAAACGGCACCGCAAGCGCCAACGCCGGCTATGGCTGGAACCCCGTTTATGGCGGCAATTTTAACCTGAACTACCGAAACGAAAAAATGAACCTGTTTGGCAACTATGGTTATACCGACCGGAAACGCGGCAACGACAATTATTTTCGCCGTTTGGTGGAAATGCCGGGCGACAGCCTGGTGTTTGACCAAAATTTTGACCAGCTTTACCACACCCAAACCCATACGCTTAAAACCGGAGCCGACTGGTTTGTAAGCCCCAAAACGACCATTGGCGTGCTGTTTAACGGGCAGTTTGACCTTTCCAATACCAGCATTGACAACCATATTGCCCTAAGCGGCTTTAACAAAGATGGTTATACCGATATGAAAGCCAACACAGATATACGCAACAACTGGCACAACACAACCTATAACCTGAACCTTAAGCACCAGCTTAACCCCGACGGTAGCTCTGTGAACGTAGATTTGGACTATGCCGCTTACCGCATAACAGAACGCAGCCACCTCAATAACCGATACTTTAACACAGAGCAGGAGGTGTTGCAACCCTACCTGCTGAGGAGCAACAACAATTCTGAAGTAAATATTGCTGCCGCAAAAGCAGATTATGCACGCCCGCTAAAAAACAAAGCCATGCTGGAAACAGGGGTAAAAAGCAGCTATGTATGGATAGACAACGGTATTTTCTTTGAAACTCAGGCTGAAAACGGCGTTTGGCTGCCCGATGCAGGTAAAAACAACGATTTTGAGTTTAAGGAAAACATAAACGCCGCCTATATAAACTACAATCAGCAGTTGGGTAAATGGGCAATACAAGCCGGACTTAGAGCAGAACAAACCAACAACAGCGGCACATCGGTAACGCTTAACCGCACCGAACGCCAAAACTACCTCTCGCTGTTTCCCAGCGCTAACATCAGCTATACCCTCAACGATAAAAACCAACTGGCTGTATCGTACAGCCGCCGCATAGACCGCCCCGGTTATACCGATTTAAACCCCTTTACCGTATATATTGACGAGTTTACCTCCGGACGCGGAAACCCGTTTCTTAAACCGCAGTTTACCCACTCCTTTGCTATTTCTCATACCTATGCCGATATGGTTAACACCTCCATAAGCTACAGCCGTACCACCGATGCGCTTGGCGAAATGATTGTGCAAAGCGATACCTCCCGAAATGCCTACCAAACCACCGCCAATTTCGACCATTTTGATAATGCATCGGTAACCGTTAGTGCTCCGGTGCCCGTAACCAAATGGTGGAACGCACAACTTAGCCTCAATGGTTTTTACAGTCGCTACCAATCGGTTTACCAAAACCAAACCATTAACAACAGCCAATTTACGGGCATGATTTACCTTGCCAACAACATTACGCTGCCCAAAAACTTTTCGGTAGAAATATCGGCCGAGTACCACTCGCCGCTGGTGTGGGGTATATACCATGTAAAAAGCAATTATTCTGCCGATTTGGGCATCAGCAAATCATTCGGCAACGGCTCAAACCTTAAATTCAGCCTTACCGATGTGTTTAACACCAACCTCGACCGCGTTACCATTCATGATAACAACCTGCGTCTGAACGGTAAATTTAAAAACGAAACCCGTGTGGCTATGCTTACCTATACCTGCAAATTTGGCAACTCGCAAGTGCAAAGCGCCCGCCGCCGCGGTACCGCCACCGATGACGAGCGCAGCAGGGTTAAAGGGCAATAAAACCGCAATTCCCGAATTAAGAAAATTGGTAAAAAACAGAAAAGGTCTTTTTTCATACGTATTAAAGTTATGCCGGCTGTAGTGCAAATACAGCCGGCATTTTTTTTGCATGAAACGGTTTGTATAAAAGACCGGTTACTGTTAATACCTTATCATACTCATGCCAATTCTGCCTGCATTGGCGGCAAAGAGGTTAAAATCCTGTACAGCAACCTGCCCGTCAAGCGAGGCATCGGCAAAATAATAACCGTTTATTTGCGAGGGCTGAATGATGAATTGGTTAAAATCGGTTACCGAAATAATACCATCGGCATTAAAATCGCCGCCCAACAACCCAAAAACAGGCTGTCCGCTGTTGTCGGTATCTATTTCTGCCATTGTCCAATTGTTCAAGAAAACGTTGGCGGCTTGGGTTAAATCAATGAGCGGCTGGTTGGCGGGGGTAAAAATAACATTGCTAACAATGGCCATGTGGTTTCTTGCGCGCACTACAAGCATGTAGTTTTGGTTGGGGTCGGCTTGGGTAATGTTTAGCCCCGGGTTTCCGTAAACATCAATCAGATAACCATCGTTGCGTACAAAAGCGGCGCGTTTTTCGGCAACCACGGTTGGGCTGGCAGCGTAACGCAACTCCACCAATACCCAATCGGTAATATCGGGGGTAATATTTGCCGGGGTGCCAACGGTTTCGGTTCCGTTATAATTCCAGGGTGGTGTATTAAACGGTTGAGCTGCAGGCAGCCAGCCGTTGGCGCTCAAATCGGTACGCATTACATCTGAAACGGGGTTATAAGCTCCCTGCAAGAACAATTTTACCTGTATGGTATGGTACGGGGTGCGGCAGTTATCGGTAACAATACCTACCACTTCTTCGTAGTTGTTGTTTACGGCAGTCATAACAGATTCGAGGCATATTTCGGTATCGGTAATCTGGCTGTAAAAAACCCGCAAAACAGGCGTAGGCACAAGGTAGCGCGGAATAATGCTTTCATCGGGCGAAAACCCTATAATTAACCCGGCCGGGTTATGGCGCACGTCAATGGTATATCCGGCATCGGGCACCAGATTTTCTGCATTGCTAAACACTGCGCCGCTCATTTGCAGTTGGTAGCCCAAAATATGGGTAAGCGGGTTTTTGAGGTAAATATCAACATATTGTTCTGCTGCATTGGCAGCGCCCAGGCTAAACCATGCAGTATCGTTGGTATTTACAATATTAAAGGTTGAAAGGTCGCAGAAATCGCGCCACTCGGCTCCCGGGTGGGGCAGTTCGGCCAGTTCGCGTACGCAGGCATTTACCAAAATGGCATCGGTTATGCTAAGCATATCATCTTCATTGGCATCTTTGCACGAGCCGTAGGTTAAAGTACCGTCGAGCAAGCCGGTCAGGTAACCTTCGGGGTCCAGGTTGTCGTATTGGTAGTTCAGGTTGGTATCGCCCACTTTAAATGGTCCTGCGCAAATACCGCTGCAATCGGGTTGGGCGGCTCCGTAAATTTCGCCAAGGCAATCGGTGTAAGGGGAGCAACCACTTACCACGCTTACCGATGCGCTGGTAGCGCCCTGGGTAATTTGAATGCACGCCTGCGCCCAGTTGTTGCTGTAGTTCAGTTCATGCCGCCCTAATTTATCAGGCGAGTGGTCCCAGTTTACGCGCACCACAAGGGTGTAAATACCCGATGGAACAGTGGTAATATCTATCCATTGGCAGTTGAGGCTATGGTTGTAAATATCGCCGCAGCCGGCGGTAATACCTTGGTTGCCGCAACTAAACTTGGCAGTACCGCCGCCTGAGCATTCCAAATCCAACACACAAAAGCCGTTTTTAAAGCCTACGGGCAGTTCTGCGCCGTTTACATCATACAACACATATTCTGCATACCCTTCGTAATGCCAATGTTGGTGGCAGTTATCCCACTCCCATTGCGGGTCTTCCGCCGTTTGCGATGCGGGCGGCGAGCCAATGTAGTAATCCTGATTGCCAATATTTTTTATATGGGTGGTAAAGCGCAAAATTCGGCGGGTTCCGTAGCCGGCCATACAACCCTCATTCACATAGCAGTTGTCGGTATTGCTTTTGTTTTGGGTGTACATAGAACTTATGATTTCGCTTTGCACCACAATCAGGTCGGGGCCGTCGGGGCAATCGGGGTTGGGAGAATAAAGGCATTCGGAAGGCACATGCACCGTAGCCATAGGTTCAAAATTGCAGGCAGTAGGGTCCATACAGCCGCTTATAGGCCCTATGTATAAGACACTCCATGAAATGGGTATTCCTTCGCAGGAGGTGCCGTCATCGCCAATGCGAATGTAATATGTGTTTCCGGCTTGCAGGTTCAGGTAAATTATGGCATTTTGCCCTGTTCCGTTGGGGCAGCCGTCTGTTTCGTATCCAATGGCGCCTTCCTGCGTATCGTCCCAGTCAAGCCCTTCGCAGTAGTCATACACCCAAATGGCGGTATTGCAGGAGGCGGTGCAGGTGGTAATGCCATATTCGCCGGTGGCAGTGGGCTGAAACAAATACCATGTGTTGGGTTGCGGTGCGGTGTATGAACCCACGGGAATGGTTTGCGGAAAGGTGCAGGAAATTCCCGGCGGGCAGCCGCCAAATTGTACCGAGGCCTGATAGCCGAAATTTACCCCCGAATCGATTAAAACGCCGTTGTAGTACACCTCGTAGCTGCCGGGGTTGCTGGCGGTGTAAAGTCCGTCGCCGTAGGTATCGGTAATGGTAAAAGTAAGGCAGGTGGTATTGGGCAGGCACAGGGTAGTGCCGGCGGTACTGCCCGATGCGAGCAGGGTTCCGCTCAGGTCGCGCAGGTACCAATCGGTTTCTGATGCTGCGTAGGTATCGGGGTCAATTACAATCATTACCTGACTTTGCCCTGTTGGGCATTGGGCGTAGGTTTGCACGTTTGGCATATAAATTGCCAATGCAACTACAAAAACTATACGGTAAATGTAAGTTTTTATCATTCGGAACAGATTTAGGAGGTGAACAGAAAGACAAGGGTCTAAATTACTGTTTTCCTTCCACAAAATCTATCCTTTTTTCCTGAGTTTGACAGTTTAATTTCACAAACTACTGATAATCAGCGAGTTAAATTGC
>NBMY01000089.1 GCA_002212985.1 Sphingobacteriales bacterium TSM_CSS | reverse complement strand
ACGTACAAATCTTGTTCAATGGCAGTGGTAATGGCAACAAACAACCCGAAAACCATGCCTATAATTGGCCCTAAGTATGGAATTATTTGCATAACCGCTGCAAAAAAACCAATGAGCAGCGCATACCGAACCCCAAAAATAAGCATACCTATAGTGGTTAGTCCGCCTACCAGCGTAATTTGTATAAGTACGCCCACAAAGTAGCGGGTAAGCAGGGTCTTGGTGGTATCTACTACATGGTGAAACTTTTCTTCAAACTTGGCAGGTATAAAGCGCTGTGCCAGTTGAAATATGGCTTTGTTATCGGTAAGAAAAAAATAGGTTATGAAACTTACCGAAAACACGGCTGCCGACAGGTTGCCCATCCAACCCAAAAAAGTGCTGAAAATGTCTGACACGTTGGTCATATTTACAAAAGAGGCAATGCTCTCCCGAAGCATATCGGTAGAGCTTTTGTTGTTTAGGGTAAGGTCGTATTTTAGAATAAATTCATCAATTTCGCGCAATTGCTTGCTCATTGCTGTACCCAGAGCTTCAAAATCTATGGAGGCTATCATTTGTATTTCCTGCACCACAAGAGGCAAAAAAACACCCAGAAAACCAACAATTACTAAGTAAAAAAACAAAAGGGTAAGCAACGCACAAAAACCGGGCGGCAGTTTAAAACGCCCTATTTTTACCCGCATGAGGGTATCCATAATGGGGCGTCCCAATATGGAAAAAATAGCTGCCATTAACATATAGGTTAGTATAGTGCTGAGGTAAAAGGACAAAAAGCCCATTGCTAACACCAGCAAACCAATCAATACATATTTACCTGCCGTACTCATGTCGTAAAATTAATAAAAATAGGGTTTACAAATGCCGGTTTGCTGTTTTCGCTTTCTGTTGCGCCAAACAAAGCGCCGGAACTTCTTTCCTGTTCGGCAAACTTCATTTCGGGGCTTCTGCTTTTGGCTGGCGTTATAACTACTGCAATTCGTTTAGCTTAATCAGCGCAAATGCGGCATAGTTAATAATATCGGTATAATTGGCGTCAACCCCTTCCGAAATTAAGGTCTTACCTGCATTGTCTTCAATTTGTTTAATGCGCAGCAGTTTCATGAGAATAAGGTCGGTAAACGAGCTTATGCGCATGGAGCGCCATATATCACCGTAATCGTGATTTTTTGCCACAAGGGTTTGCATAATTTCGTTCACCCTTTCATTATACAACTGTTCGGCCTGCGCAACGGGCAATTCTAAAGGGGCTTGGGGAGGCAGGTGCATTTGAATGAGCGCCAGCAGACTGTAGTTAACAATGCCTATATACTCGCTGTAAACGCTGTCTTCTACCTGCTGCCTGCCTGTTTCCTCAATATTGCGAATGCGCTGCGCTTTTATCATAATCTGGTCGGTTAGCGACTGTGGCCGCAAAATGCGCCAGGCAGTGCCATAATCGGCAGTTTTTTTTAAAAATACCTGTTTGCATTGCCCAATAACCGCTTTAAATTCCTGCAAGGTTTTGTTTTCCAATTCTTTTCTTATTTTGTGCTGCCAATGTAGCATGCCCGGGGTTACTTTACCAAAAATTCAGCCAAAAGGTTGTACCGCTTTTTATAAATTTTACAAAACAGTCGGCATTGCACCCAAAAACGGAATCAGATGTGCAAAAATACACTATTGCCTGTAAATACCACCCTAAATTGTGGCGGAAAGTTGCTCGATTTGACTAAACCCGCCATAATGGGTATTTTAAATGTTACACCCGATTCTTTCTACGACGGAGGGCGGTACTTGTCGGGGCAGGCGTACCTGCATCGGGCCGAACAACTGCTTGCCGAAGGCGCATCTGTTATTGATATAGGCGGCATGTCCACCCGGCCGGGCGCGGGCATCATCAGTACCGATGAAGAACTGAAACGGGTTATGCCGGTGGTGGAAGCAGTTTGCCAAAGGTTTCCCGATGCCATTGTTTCCATAGATACCGTAAGGGAGCAGGTGGCTACGGCAGCAGTACAGGCAGGTGCGGGTATGGTAAACGATGTTTCGGCGGGCAACCTCGATGCCGGTTTGCTCCCGGCCGTGGCAAAATTGCAGGTTCCTTATGTGCTCATGCACATGCAGGGAACACCCCAAACCATGCAGCAAAACCCACAATACCAACAGGTAACCGAAGAAGTTATGCAGTTTATTATTGCAAAACTGGCATTTTTGCGCAGTTTGGGCATTACCGATATTGTGTTGGACCCCGGCCTGGGGTTTGGAAAAACGGTGCAGCAAAACTATCGCTTGCTCAAAGATTTGCCTGTGTTTGCATTGGCAGGATTACCTGTATTGGTGGGTTTGTCGCGCAAATCTATGGTGTGCAGGGTATTGGGCATAAGCCCTGCAGATGCATTAAACGGCAGTACTGCCCTGCACATGCTTGCCCTGCTCAACGGCGCCTCTTTACTGCGGGTGCACGATGTAAAAGAAGCAAAAGAGGTAATTGCACTGTTTGATCAATACCGGACAGTATAGCCCGAAAAGGCAACAACAGAAAGGTATTTACCCCGGTAGTAAGAAAAAATACAAAAAATTTTAGCAAAAAGCAACTTTTTTTGCTAAAAATCCTATCTTTGTTCCGAAACCATTCATTAACCTTCTAAATTTATTAGCATGAGTTACGTTATTTCCTGGTTTGAAATTCCTACGTCCAACCTGACAAGGGCTGCTGCTTTTTACTCTCAGGTACTAAATGCCAACATTGAGCCTGCCGATTTTGGCGGCATGAAAATGGCCTTTTTCCCAAATCCGCCCAACGTGGTAAGCGGGGCCTTGGTGGAACACCCCGATGCCAAACCAACCCCCGATGGCACTATGGTGTATTTTTACCGCCACGACGACCTTGATGCCACCCTTGAACGCATTGCTGCCGCCGGCGGAACGGTGGTAATGCCTCGCACCAAAATTAGTGATGACTATGGGTACATGGCCATTTTTATTGACACCGAAGGCAACCGGGTTGCCTTACATACCATGCAGTAGGCGCCCCAAAACAGGAGTTTAAGGTGTTTTAATGGCAGAAATAGCGCGTTGGCGGCTGTTTCTGCCATTATACTAAGCCAACATTTACCGCAAAACGCGTACCTTTGCCAAAACCCTGTACATGAAGGATAACGGCATATACCGGCGTTTATGCCAAAATACCCAAAACGGGCAAAAACAATTGGCCGTACTTATAGACCCCGATAAGGTTAACGGCAGCCGCGTACAACAGCTGGCCGCCGCCGCCGCAACTGCCGGGGTTGATTTTATTTTTGTAGGCGGCAGTTTGGTAATGAACAACCTAACCCGTGAATGGATACATATAATTAAACAGCAAACCAATATACCGGTTATCCTGTTTCCGGGCAGTGTGTTTCAGGTTACTGATGCCGCTGATGCTATTTTCTTCCTCTCGCTGGTATCGGGCCGCAACCCCGACTTGCTCATTGGCCAACATGTAGTAGCTGCCCCAATCCTCTACCAATCGGCACTTGAAGTAATGCCTACCGCTTACCTGCTCATTGACGGCGGTAAACCTACTACCGTTTCTTATATTAGCAACAGCGCCCCTATACCGGCCGATAAACCTCAGATTGCCGTTTGCACAGCCATGGCGGCGCAAATGCTGGGCATGAAAATTATTTACCTTGATGCAGGCAGCGGCGCTCTGAATGCCGTGCCCGAAGCCATGATAACAGAGGTAAAACAATACTGCAATTTGCCGCTTATTATAGGTGGCGGCATACGTACCCCGCAACAGGCCGCTGGACTTTGCCGCGCCGGTGCCGATTTGCTGGTAATAGGCAATGCGCTGGAAACCAATCCAAATCTGGTGTTTGAAATGACCAAAGCCATTAAAAAACTGTAAGCGGCAACTGTTTTTATTTTCCCTTTGAAGGAAAACATAGTTTATCTGCCCCACGAACTATGTCTAAACCCGAATACACCGATAATAAGCAGGTAGGTATAGGTGTTACTGCAATACCACAATTATTTGCCCGGCCTTAAGCTGGGTAGTTGGTAAGGCATTAAGGGACTGAATGGCTTCTACTGTGGTGCCAAATTTGCGGGCAATGCCATACATGGTTTCACCGGGCTGAACCGTGTACTCGGTTTTTACCGTATTGGCTATAAGTTGCGTAAGGTTGTTAAAATTGCTGGTATCAGCTTCCGATTCTACCGGTATGGTTTGCACATCGGTTATGGCAGCAGCGGCATCGGGGGACATTCCGTACTTTTGGGCGTATTTTTCCACCATGTCCACATAAACAGGGTGTATAGAGTATTTCTGGTATGTTGAAGTATCGTAGTAATGCAGCCCGTAAAACTCTACAATGCTGGTAATTACGCGGGCATAGCGCTTGCTGGAAGCGTAATGAGCCTTTTGCAAGCCTTGCGCCCACGAGCGGTAGTCGGTAGATTTATAATTAAACAAGGTGGCATACCGCTCGCTGGAGGTAAGCAGGTAAGAATGGTCAATAAATGACTCGTAGGGATGGTTGTATTTTCTAAAACACTCATTGGGTTTGTCGTCATGCAGCCTTACCGATGCGCCTTTCCAGGTGCTGCGGCATTTAATGCCAAAATGGTTGTTTGAGTATTTTGCCAGCATACTGTTGCCGTAATTAGATTCTACAATGCCCTGTGCCAACGTAATGCTGGCCGGGATGCCGGTTCGCTGCATTTCCATAATGGCAATTCCTTTATACTTTTCAATATAATCATTTAGCGATAACCACACTGCCGAGGGAAAAGAAATTCCGCAAAACAAAAAGAAGCAACAGGCAAGGTACGCCGGTAATAATATTTTTTCCGAAAAGTAATTTTTATTTCTCATGTTTTTATGACAAACCAACCTTGTAAACAATGCCAAATTAGAAATTCTTTGGTAAATGTTTGCAACAGGC
Source organism: Sphingobacteriales bacterium TSM_CSS (assembly GCA_002212985.1). Lineage (GTDB taxonomy): Bacteria > Bacteroidota > Bacteroidia > Chitinophagales > UBA2359 > UBA2359. The sequence continues at coordinate 56,761 of NBMY01000089.1, read as the reverse complement.
GGTGTTTTTTATGACAAACAGACTACAATACTTACATTTATTCAACTTATGGGGCAAAAATAGCACAACTTTAAACTACCTGTTTTACGTTTAACGTTAATATTGTGTTTAGGTGAAAAAAAATAGCATTTTCCCGACAGTTTAACCCTTACTCACTTTTATGCGGCAGTTACCGGTTTTTTTTGTACGCACCTTAGTTTTGTTATTATTATTTCATGCCTTGGCGGGAAACAACGTTTTATACGCCCAATACCCGCACCAAAATGCTACCGAGCCGCATGGCAACCGATTGTATTTTACGCAAAACAAAGGACAATGGCAGGGAAATGTGTTGTTTCAGTCCGAAATACCGGCCGGCCGAGTGTTTGCAGAGCCTTTGCAACTTACTTTTTTGTGTATGAATGCAGCGCAACTGGATGAAATGCACCACCGCAAACACCACCCCGATGAGCCGGGCACTTTTACCGCCTTGCAATGCCATGCTTTTAACATACAATTTTTGAATGCTACCCCGGGTTTGGTAGAAGGTGGCTGCCCCTCGCCGGCATACCGAAATTATTTTATAGGGAATGACCCCAAAAAATGGGCGTCTTTTGTGCCCATGTTTGCCGAGGTAAATTACCGCCAATTGTATCAGGGCATTGACCTGCGACTATACTCAAATCCAGATGACAATGCCCTGAAATACGACTTTGTGTTGTCACCCAATGCCAACGCCGCCCAAATTGCCCTGCAATACAACGGTGCCGACAGTTTGCGGCTTTTACCCGATGGCAGTTTGCAGATTGTTACCTCGGTAACCACCCTTATAGACCAAAAACCCTACGCTTACCAGTACATTAACGGGCAGGAAGTAGCCGTTCCGTGCATGTTTCAGCTATCGGGCAATGTGTTGCAATTTGGGTTCCCATCGGGGTATAACCCCAACTTCGAACTGATTATTGACCCGTCTATTGTTTTTTCCTCATTTTCCGGCTCCTTTGCCGACAACTGGGGTTTTACCGCTACCTATGATGCCGGGCAAAACCTTATTGCCGGCGGCGCAACTTTTGGCCCCGGCTACCCTATTACTACGGGTGCTTTTCAGTTGTCGTACAGTGGTGGTGGCGGGCCATTTAGTTTCATTACCGATATTACCATTTCCAAGTTCTCGCCGTCGGGCAGCAACCTACTTTACTCCACCTATATTGGCAGCGGTTCGGGCAGCGAACTTCCGCATAGCCTCATTGTTGACCCCGCTACCAACGACGTACTCATTTTGGGTTCAACCAGTTCTACCACTTACCCCATCACCTCCGGCGCTTATGACAACACCTTTAATGGCGGCAGTTCGCTTTCGGTGAGCAATATTGAGTTTGGCAACGGTTCCGATATTATTGTTACCCGCCTCAACAGCAGCGGCAGCAGCCTGGTAGGTTCTACCTATTTGGGCGGCAATGGCAACGACGGGCTCAATCTGGCATCGGGGTTGCGCTACAACTACGGCGATGAAGCCCGCGGCGAGGTGTTTTTAGATGCATCGGGCAATGTATATATTGCTTCCAGCACCCGCTCTGCCAACTTTCCGGTAACGCCGGGCGCATTTCAAACCACCTACGGCGGCGGCGAGCAAGACGGGTGTGTGGTAAAACTTAACCCAACCCTTACCACCCTGTTGTTTAGCAGTTTTTTGGGCGGCAGTTTGGCCGATGCCGCTTACTCGGTAAAAATTGACGGAGCAGGTATTGCTTATATTGGCGGTGGCACGGCCAGCACCAATTTTCCCACAACATCGGGTGCCTTGTATCAGACCTACCGCGGCGGCATTACCGATGGGTATCTGGCTAAAATAAACGCTTCGGGTTCTTCCCTTATTTCGGCTACCTATTTGGGAACCAACACCTACGACCAATGTTTTTTTGTAGATATTGACGAGTTTTTAAACGTTTATACCGTTGGGCAAACCACCGGCAATTACCCCATAACACCGGCCGGCATATATGGCGTGCCCAACAGCGGGCAGTTTATTCATAAACTCAGCAACGGGTTAAACAATACCATTTATTCTACCGTTTTTGGCAACGGAAACGGTGGCCCCAATATTTCGCCCAGCGCTTTTTTGGTAGATATTTGCGACCGCGTGTATGTATCGGGTTGGGGAGGCGAGGTAAACTCGGTGGTATCTACCTCTACCACCAACGGGTTGCCGGTTACCGGAGATGCCTTTCAACCCTCTACCGATGGCAGCGATTTTTACTTTTTTGTACTCAAGGAAGATGCTTCGGGGGTTGAGTATGCCACTTTTTTTGGCGGTTCGGGTGGTTTTTTGTCGCCGGCCGCCGAGCATGTTGACGGCGGCACCAGCCGTTTCGACAAAGAAGGCATTATTTACCAGGCCGTTTGTGCCGGTTGTGGCGGCAGCAATGCGTTTCCTACCACGCCGGGTGTATGGTCAAACACCAACCAGTCGTCTAACTGTAACCTGGGAGCGGTAAAATTTGCCTTTGAGCCACCCTATGTACTGGCATCGGCAGCGGCCACGCCAGATTATACCGGCTGCGCCCCGCTTACGGTTAATTTTCAGAACGGAAGTTATGGCGCTACCGATTATTTCTGGGATTTTGGCACCAACGGCGCTATCAGTACCGATGCCAACCCCAGCTATACCTATACCGAAACAGGTTATTATACCGTAATGCTCATTGCCAGCAAACCCGGCGCCTGCAACATTGCCGATACCGCCTATCTCAACATTACCGTTATTGACCCTGCTACTTTTACCGCAGATTTTACCGCCGATATTGGCTGCGAACAGCTTACCGCCGTTTTTTTACCCATAGTAGGCAACCCCGCCGTTACCTACAACTGGGATTTTGGCGATGGCACCACCGGAACCGGCACCTACCCCATACACACCTACAGCCAGCCCGGCACTTACATCGTAACACTTGGCATTGCCAGCACCATACCCTCCTGCCCCGTAACCGATGTGGCAGTGCAAACCATAACCATTTTGCCCCCGGTAGTTGCCAATGCCGCCGCCAGTCCGGTTTTCGGGTGTATTCCGCTGGGGGTTAATTTTACCAACAATAGTATAAATGCCACTTCTTACGAATGGAATTTTGGGTATAACGGCATTACCAGTACCGATGCCGAACCCTCATTTACCTTTCCTGAACCGGGCGTTTACACCGTAACTCTAACCGCCTTTAACCCCCAAAGCTGCAACCTCAGCAGCCTTGATACCGTTACCGTAGAAGCCCTTGACACGGTAATTACCGCCGATTTTACCTACCTTCTGCCCGGCATTTGTGATGTGCAGCAGGTAAGTTTTACCACCAACTACGGCAACTACGTTACTTATAACTGGAATTTTGGCGATGGCGCCACCTCTACCGAAAGTAGCCCGACACACACCTATACCGCACCCGGCACTTATACCGCCACGTTGGTGGTATCTACGCCCTGCGCCCCACCCGATACTGCACAGGCTACCTTTGTACTGCCGCCGCAGCCCATTGTAAACGGCAATATTGTGCTGCCGCCGCAAAGTAATTGCGCTCCGTTAACGGTAAACCTGCAGGCCGAAGGTAATGCCGTACAATACCTGTGGAATTTTGGCGATGGCGCTACCGCCGAAGGGTTAACCGCCTCACACATATACGAAAACCCCGGCAGCTATACCATACAACTTACGGCCATTGACTCCAGTACCTGTAATATTGCCGATATCACCACCGTAACCGTTGAGGCATACATCAACGCCATAGCCGCATTTACCGCCGGCACACCCATTGCCGAAGTTGGGCAGGTGGTGTTTTTTACCAACCAAAGCCAGTTTGCCGACAGCTACCAATGGGATTTTGGCGATGGCGGCACCTCGCAGGAGGTAAACCCTCAATATGTTTTTAATACCGTGGGACAATACAATATCTGCCTGGCAGCGCTTACCGCTCAAGGATGCAACGATACCGTTTGCCAGCCCATACAGGTAATACCGGTTATTTATATTGGCGTGCCAAACGCCTTTAGTCCCAACAACGACAATATAAATGATTTTTTACAGGTAGAAGGCAACAACGGCATAGAATTTATGGAACTGAAAATATTTAACCGATGGGGTGAAATGGTTTATCAAACCACCGACCCCCAAGCCCGTTGGGACGGAACCTACAAAGGACAACCCCAGGAAATGGAAGTATATGTTTACACGCTCGTAGCCAACCTCATTAGCGGCCGGCAAGAATTTTTAAAAGGCAATATTACCCTGCTGCGGTAGCAGAAATTTATCTAATAAATGGGCATATAAAGTAATTCTTTCTAAATTTGTGCCCTGATTTAGGGATTTCCAGTATATAAATGCTGGGGATTGCTTTATCCACCACTTCAGCCTTGCTATATTATGACCGAAGCATTTTTGTGGTATGTTTGGAAAATGCGCCTGTATAAACCCGATGCGCTTACCACCACCACCGGTGAACCTGTAGCGGTTATACAACCCGGCGAACAGCACAACACATCGGGACCCGATTTTTTCAATGCCAAAATACGCATTGCCGATACGCTTTGGGCCGGTAATGTAGAGGTGCATCTTTCTGCATCAGACTGGCTTAAACACCGGCATCAGCATGACGGAGCTTACCAGAACATCATTTTGCACGTGGTGCACGATGCCGATGTGCCGTTGGTAAATAACAGCGGAATTCCGATACCCACGCTGGAACTGCGCAACCTCATAGACCCAAAATTATACCGAAACTACCTGCTCCTGCTCTCCGATACCCGTTGGATACCCTGCGAGAAAATGATTACCCAAATTGACAGCTTCACCCTGTCTAACTGGGCAGACCGCCTGCTCATTGAGCGGTTGGAGCAAAAAGTGCAACCCGTATTGCACGCATTAGAGCAAAACCTGCACAACTGGGACGAAACTTTTTACCGATTTTTGGCGCGCGGGCTTGGGGCAAAGGTAAACGCCGAACCATTTGAGCAATTGGCCAAATCCTTGCCGGCGCTGGTGCTGGCAAAACACAAAGACCGCTTGTTTCAATTGGAAGCATTGTTATTCGGGCAATCGGGGCTGTTACCCTCTGAACCCAAAGAGGATTACCCCACACAACTTAGAAAAGAATACCTTTTTTTACGACAAAAGTATAACCTGCAACCGCTGCCAGGTCATATCTGGAAATTCGGGGGGCTGCGGCCGCCCAATTTTCCTACCATACGGTTGGCGCAGTTGGCGCTGCTCATTCACCAATCTGCCGAAGGGTTGTTTTCGCAAATACTGGAAGCAGAAACTATAGAAGGCTATCGTAAACTGCTGTCGGCGTCGTTGCAGGGGTATTGGCAAAACCATTTTGTGTTTGATAAGGAATCAAGGTCTTCTGCTAAGCGAATGGGTAATGCGGCAATTGATACCATCATTATTAACACCATTGCCCCGATGTTGTTTGTTTACGGCACTCTGCGCGATGTTCCGCAACTGAAAGACCGCGCGCTGCAACTGCTGGAGCAACTGCCTCCAGAAATCAACAGCATTATAGAGCATTGGAATAACCTGGGCATTAAAACCGAAACAGCCTATCAAACCCAAGCCTTTTTACAACTATACAATTACTATTGCCGCCATAAAAACTGCCTGCAATGTGCCATAGGCAACAAACTGGTGCGAAGCATGAGGGAGGGGAAATGAAAAAAAATGCCTTATAGTAAAAGGTACGCAGCTTTTTGCTTACTTTCACCCCAAAATAATACTTACCTACGCCATAAACAACCATACCATGCTGCCCGAATTACCCTGGTATATTACCGCCCTGTTTATTTTAAGCGTATTGGGCACGCTTTATTTTTTGGTGACAGGTATTTGGCAGTCACAGCAAATATCGGGTAAAAAGGTGGTAGTGCCGTTTGCAGTAGCAGCGTTGCTTTGGTTAGCGCTGCAATCGGTATTGGGCTATACGGGGTTTTACCGCCATTACAACAGCATTCCGCCAAGGTTTTTAATGGCAGTGCTGCCTCCGTTGGCGGTTATTGCCGGCGTATTGTTATATAAACCCGCACTTCATTTTGTAAAAAACATACCGCTTGCCACTTTAACCTGGTTACATACGATGCGGATATTGGTTGAAATTGTTTTGTATTATTGTTTTCTGCAAAGCGCCATTCCGCAAATTATGACCTTTGGCGGCAGAAATTTTGATATTATTGCCGGGTTAACCGCTCCGTTAATTGCTTATTTCGGGGCACAAAAAGGCATTTTGCAAAAAAGGCATATCCTGCTCTGGAACATCATTTGTGTTGGTTTGCTATTAAATGTTGTGATAACCGGCGTGCTTTCGGCGCCGTTTCCGTTTCAGCAGTTTGGGTTTTCGCAGCCCAATATTGCCGTATTTTACTTTCCGTTTACCTTGTTGCCGGCTTTTATAGTGCCTGCGGTATTATTTTGCCATTTGGCAGCTATAGCCAAATTAACCGATAAAGGCAGCCTGCCTGTTTTGACAAACTCGGCAGATGCCGCAAGTTCAGCCGCTTCAACCGGCTGAACTTGCCGTAGCCGGCTGAGTTTGTCGAAGCCCGAATTATTGCATTACCAACCAACAACATACACGCTGCATGAACAACAATTCTACACATACCACCAACCCGCTCAATATTATTGTAATTGTATCGGCTCTGGGTTATTTTGTTGATATTTACGATCTTATATTGTTTGGCATTGTGCGTACTCCCAGCCTTACCGAGTTGGGTTTTTCAGGTTCGGAACTTACCGATAAGGGGTTAATGCTGCTAAACTGGCAAATGGCCGGCATGCTTATTGGCGGCATTATTTGGGGCGTGTTGGGCGATGTACGCGGCAGGGTATCGGTACTGTTCGGGTCTATTTTTTTGTATTCGGCAGCCAATATTGCCAACGGGTTTGTGCATGATATTACCACCTATGCCGCCCTGCGGTTTTTGGCAGGCATTGGCCTTGCCGGCGAACTGGGCGCCGGCATTACATTGGTTAGCGAAACCATGACCAAAGAAACACGCGGCTACGGCACCATGGTAGTGGTTACCTTTGGCGCTTTGGGAGCCGTTGCGGCTGCTCTTATAGGCGATTTTTTTAACTGGCGCATTGCCTATTTTGTTGGCGGCGGTTTGGGGTTTGCCCTGTTTGCCCTGCGCATGAGCACTTACGAGTCGGCCATGTTTCAGGCGGTTATGCACAACACCGCCATACGCCGGGGCGATTTTTTGCAGTTGTTTACCAGTGCAAAGCGGTCATTCCGTTATATTAACTGTATTTTGGTAGGCTTGCCCATTTGGTTTTCCATTGGGTTGCTTATTGTATTATCGCCTGAGTTCAGCAAGGCCATTGGGGTAAAAGTGGCAGGCGAGTTTAAGGCAAGTTCGGCCATTATGTTTGCCTACATCGGACTATCGGTGGGCGATTTTTTCAGCGGTTTTTTAAGCCAGTGGTTAAAAACCCGGCGCAAGGTAGTCATCGGGTTTTTACTTACCTTATTCATGACCATGACCATTTACCTGTTTTCAAAAAATATTTCATACGGTTTTTACCTTTTTCTTTGTTTTCTTATTGGAGCAGTATCGGGGTACTGGGCTATTTTTGCCACCATTGCATCGGAGCAGTTTGGCACCAACCTTCGGGCAACGGTTACCACTACGGTTCCCAATTTTGTACGCGGAGCCGTGGTACCTATTACTTTATCGTTTCAGTGGTTAAAACCCCATGTGGGTATTATTTACAGCGCTTTTATTGTGGGGACAGTTTGCTTGGCACTGGCCTTTGTGGCCATTTTAAACCTGCACGAAACCTATGGAAAAGACCTGAATTTTGTTGAAGAATAAAACCAATCCTTTATGACCGAAACAAAAACCGCCCTTATTGCCGGCGCCGGCGGACTTACCGGCGCCTTTTGCCTGCAACTGTTGCTGCAACACCCTGCTTACAAAACAATAATAGCAGTGGTAAGAAAGCCGTTGGCCGTTCAACACCCCAAACTACAGCAGATAGCGGTTGATTTTGACAACCTGCAAACCCTGCCTGCCGCCGATGATGTGTTTTGCTGTTTGGGTACAACCATTAAAAAAGCTGGCTCGCAAGCCAATTTCCGAAAAGTAGATTACGGGTATGTGGTTGGCGTGGCCAAGGCTGCACTGGCATCGGGGGCAAAAAGGTTTTTACTGGTTTCGTCAATGGGAGCAAGTGCAACATCGGGTATATTCTACAGCCGCGTAAAAGGCGAAACCGAAGATGCCGTTATGCAGTTGCCCTACGAGGCGGTACATATTTTTCGGCCGTCTTTATTATTAGGCAACCGGCAGGAACACCGGTTGGGCGAAAGCATGGCCATGACGGCTTTTAAATTAGTGGGGTTTGTAATGGTAGGGCCGCTGGCCAAATACCGCGGCATACCCGCCTCTGATGTGGCCAAAGCTATGGTGGCAGTGGCGCAGCAAAACAGCCGCGGCAACCGCATTTACCTGTCCGATGAAGTACAGCAAATAGCTTCTTCGGTAACAGATTAACAGCCCGGTTTTGAACAAAAGGTAAATTTGCAGGGTTATTCATTGCCAAACCACGCAGCAGCATTAGGTTTGGTAAAAATAATATAAGAACAGCGTTCACCATGTCTTCCGGCAACACCATGAACCAATACGACCTTGTAATAGGGCTTGAGGTACACGCCCAACTAAGCACCGAGAGCAAAATTTTTGCACCCGATGCCACTGCTTTCGGGGCGGCGCCCAATACGCAGGTAAGTTTTATTACGCTGGCACACCCCGGCACATTACCCCTTTTAAACCAAAAAGTAGTAGAATATGCCGTAATGCTGGGTTTGGCCACCAACTGTACCATAAGGTCATACAATGAGTTTTCGAGGAAGAATTATTTTTATGCCGATTTGCCCAAAGGCTACCAGATTTCGCAGTACGATACGCCGGTGTGCTACAACGGCTATCTGGAAGTTGCGGCAGGCAATTCGGCAAAGCGCATACGCATAAACCGCATACACTTAGAAGAAGATGCCGGAAAAAGCATTCACGACCAAAATCCCCGATACTCGTATATTGACCTGAACCGCGCCGGCGTGCCACTGCTGGAAATAGTAAGCGAACCCGACCTGAGCAGCGCCGACGAAGCATGGCAATATGTTTCTCAACTTCGGCAACTGGTTCAGTATTTGGGCATTTGCGATGGCAATATGGAAGAGGGCAGCCTTCGGTGCGATGTAAACATATCGGTAAAACCCAAAGGGCAAACCCAATTAGGCGAAAGGGTAGAGGTCAAAAACCTTAACTCGCTCCGAAACGTAAAACGCGCCATTGAGTATGAAAGCAACCGGCACATTACCCTTTTGCAGCAAGGGCAGCCCATACAACGCGAAACCCGCAGTTTTGATGCCAATAATGGCACCACGTTTCCGCTCAGAAGCAAGGAACTGGAACACGACTACCGCTATTTTCCCGAACCCGACCTGCAACCACTCTTCATATCGGAAACCTATATTACCGATGTTAAAAACAAGATGCCACGCTTGCCCAAAGAACTGGTTGAACAATTAACCGGCAGTTTTGGTTTATCTTTTTACGACGCAACAGTGCTTACCGACACCAAAGAAACCGCCCTGTTTTACTTAGATACCGTAAAACATACCGGCTTGTATAAAGCAGTTGCCAATTGGCTCATAGGGCCGGTAAAAGCCTTTATGAACAATGTCGGCAGAGCGGCAGACAGTTTCCCGGTATCGGCAGAGCGGCTGGCACAGTTGGTTGAATTGACCGATAGCGGCGCAGTGAGTTTTTCGGTGGCGGCACAGGAGTTGCTGCCTGTAATGGTACAACAACCCGAACAACACCCTCAGCAGTTGGCCGAACAATTGGGTTTAATGGTGCAAGACGACGGCAACGCCATATTGGAGTTGGTAGAGCAGGTATTGGCACAATACCCCGATAAGGTGAAAGAATACAAAAAAGGAAAAAAAGGGCTGCTGGGTTTTTTTGTGGGTCAGGTAACACGGTTAAGCGCCAAAAGATTAGACCCGCAGGCGGTAAATAACCTACTTGCCCAAAGGTTAAACAACTCATAACAAGCCACAGACTAATGGGTGAACGTTTTTAGCGCCTCGGAATCCCCTAAAATGAGCAATAACCCATTGACGGATTACCAATTAACCCGACATTTTTTGTAGTTTTGCACCCAAAAATTAGTAACCTGCAATACTTAGGCACAATACAAAAACACAAAATATTTCCACAATGAAACAGGTAATCAGTTTGGCAACAGCCGTAATGCTTATTGCCCTTTTGGCCGGGTGCGGTACCGGAAAAGGCAATTTTAACGGCTATGTTATAAAAGGCAAGATTTCTAATGCCAATCCCAGCACTCAGGTATTTTTAGATGCTCTGGCAACTAAAAATGTAGATGTAATTGACACTGCCACCGTAAACAAAGACGGTTCTTTTGAACTGAAGGGCAATGTAAACGAAAAAAAATTAGGCCGTATAAGAATTGGTACCGGCGCTGTAAGCACCTTTATTATTCTTGACAATGTAAAAATGGAGGTGAATATGAACGCCCAAAACCCCAACGAAATAACCGTTAGCGGCGCTCCCGAAACCGTACAGCTTAACAATTTGGTAACGCAAATACGCAACATGCCGCCCGAACAAAGAGAGGGCTACCTCCAAAGTTATGTTGATACGGTAAAAAGCCCGTTTGTTGGCTATATGGCAGTTAGTAACCTGCAAATTGAAACCAACTACGAACTTTACCAGAAATTTGCCCAAAAAATGAACCAGCAAATACCCAACAGCCGCCTTAACCAGGAGTTTCAGGCGTATGTAGCCTCTATGCAAAGCCTCATGAATACGGCAATAGGTAAAGAAGCGCCCGACATTAAACTGCAAACCCCCGACGGCAAAGAAAAATCGCTTTCCGAATTAAGGGGTAAAATTGTTTTGGTTGATTTTTGGGCAAGCTGGTGTGGTCCCTGCCGCAGGGAAAACCCCACCGTAGTGGCTGCTTATAAAAAATACAGCCCTAAAGGATTTGAAATTTACAGCGTTTCGCTCGACCAAAACAAAGACAAATGGAAAGAAGCCATTGAAAAAGACGGCTTAATCTGGAATAGCCACGTGAGCGACCTTGGCGGTTGGAACTCTCAGGCCGCAGCCTTGTATGGTGTTCGCTCCATTCCTGCCGCTTTTCTTTTGGATAAAGACGGTAAAATTGTAGCCAAAAACCTGCGCGGCCCTGCCTTAGAAGCTAAACTTGCCGAATTGCTGGGTGCCTAAACCGCCTTTCTTTTAACAAACGCCCGCCGGTTAAACTTGCAAACAAGTAACCGGCGGGCGTTTTGTTTTTACCCTATAACCGCCGTTTGAATGCAACCAAACAGAAAAGAAACCCGGTAAAAGGCACAAAACCGCTTGCTTAACAATAAAACAACTCTGTATTGCGCTAATTAAACAGGTAAGCAACCATTGAACCAACAAAACGGTGAAAGTAACCATTAAATACCGGGCAATAAAGGTAGTGGCGGTGTGGCTCTTGTTGGCAGCTATGGGGCTGTATTATGAAAGTTGCCGGCACCCCAAACAGCTTGTTGCCCCAGTTTCGGAAGAAAATAAGGCCAAGGCCGATGATATTTTGGCTACGGCAAACCGGTTAATGGGCACACCTTATGCCGAAGCAGGCACCACTCCGCGGGGTTTCGATTGTTCGGGGTTTACCTCCTACGTGTTTGCACAGCACGGCATTAACATTCCGCACAGTTCCAAAGAGCAAATGCTGCTGGGCATACCTATACAACAATGCAATGCCGCCAAAGGCGATCTTATTGTATTTACCGGCACCAATGCCAAAGTGCGTGAGGCCGGCCACGTAGGTATTGTAGTAGAAAACAACAACTGTATTATTACCTTTATTCATGCTTCTTCCTCAAAGAAAGATAGCGGGGTAAAATTGAACACCACCGCCGAAGGCTACTATCAGGATCGTTTTTTGGGTGTAAGGCGGGTGTTGCGGTAATTAGTTGCCTGTTTTACCCCCTATAGCAAAACACACGGCTTTTGGCCGGAATTCCTGCAAGTTGCACCGCGTACCTGCAAAAATTTATGCGCTTGTTTGGGTTATTTTTGTAACTTTAGGGGCGTTTTAAACTTGCTTAAGGTTAACCCAAAAACACCTTATACCATGAAAATACAACCTGTATTTGTTTGCCTGCTGTGGTTATTTTTGTTGACCGCCGGCCGGCAGTTTGCCGCTGCACAATCGCGCAGCAACAGCGCTTTGGGTATAGACCTTGCCGATTACCAACCCGGGCGCAACAACCGCCTGTTAGATACCGGCGACACCATTCGGGATATTATTGTGTATCTTCCAAAATCATACAACCCCCAAACTCCCGCGGCGTTGGTGCTGGCGTTTCATGATACCGGCAGCGATGGCGAGCAGTTTTTCAACACATCGGGTTGGGCCGAAATGGCCGATGCCGGAAATTTTATTGTAGTTTTCCCCTCGGCGCTTGCTCATTGCTATTCCGATGGGAAGAAAAATATCACCCGAACCCGCTGGAACGATTACTCCCTTACTGGTAACCTCTGTGCCGGGCAGCCGGCCAATGACCTAAGTTTTACCAAAACCCTGCTGCAAGACCTGCAACAGGGGTTAAACATTGACCCGAAACGCATTTTTGCAACGGGCTTTGGCGGCGGCGCCGATTTTACGGCCAGGTTGTCGGTAGAACTAAACAAGGAAATAGCTGCTTTTGGCATGGTGGGCGGCGGGTTAGCCATTGCAGGCAATGCCAAACCCGCGCCGTTTGTGTACCCGTCGGTTTATTACCTTTTGGGGCAGACAGATTCCCGTATTTCGGGCACAGAACAACCGCTGCCCATAGACGAACGCCGGTTTATAAAAACACCTCTGTGGCAAACCATTGGCAAACTTCCGGCTTTATATCATCTTAAAAGCAACTACAAAGTAACCGACCGCAGCAAACACCTTACCTTCCTCTTTACCGATAATATAGGTAAGCAAAACAACGAAATGCAACTAACCATTGTACGCAACTTGCAAAAAGATTACCCCAACGGCAGCAACCACCCCGAAAATGCCGCTGCCCTCTTGTGGAAATTTTTTAATGCCCACCCTCAGCCACAATAATTACAACATACAGGAACCCCTTTGAGGTGATAAAAATTTAAATATTGTTTACCTTTGCCCCGCTTTCACCAACTAAGCGTTGCATTTTGGCCATTACCGACCTCATACACCAAATAGGGTTAACCCTTATACCCGGCGTGGGCAGCGTTACCGCAAAAAGCCTCATCAGCTATTGCGGAAGCGTGGAGGCCATATTTAAAACGCCTAAAAACAAACTGCTTAAAATACCCGGTATTGGCGAAAAAGGCGCAGAATCAATCAGCAGCAGCAGCAGCAATGTGTTGTTCCGTGCCGAAGAAGAGGTTGCCTTTATTGAAAAACACCGCATTACACCCCTTTTCTTTTTTGACAAAAACTACCCGCACCGGCTCAAAAATTGTTCCGATGCGCCCATGATGCTTTACTATGCCGGCAATGCCAACCTAAACCACCCCCGAATTGTAAGCGTTGTAGGAACCCGCAAAGCCACCGATTACGGTAAAGACCTTTGCGCCAAACTGGTAGAAGGTTTGGCAAAGCACAACGTGCTGGTGGTGAGCGGCTTGGCCTATGGCATTGACCATGCCGCTCACCACGCCTGCCTGCAAAAAAAAGTGCCCACCGTAGGCGTACTGGCGCATGGGCTTGACCGCATTTACCCGCCCGCACACGAAAAAATGGCTAAACAAATGACAGCAAACGGCGGTCTGCTGACCGAGTTTTTGAGCAACTCTATGCCCGACCGCGAAAATTTTCCGAAGCGCAACCGCATTATTGCCGGCATTGCCGATGCCACTATTGTTATAGAAACCGCCACCAAAGGCGGCAGCATGATTACCGCCCAATTAGCCGCCATGTACAATCGCGATGTATTTGCTTTTCCGGGCAAAATTACCGATAAATACTCGGCAGGGTGCAACCATCTTATAAAAAGGAACATGGCAGTGCTGTTAGAAAACGCCGAAGACATTGCCTATAACCTGGGGTGGGAAACCGAAACCGCCAAACAACCTCAAGTACAAAAACAACTGTTTATAGAACTTGACCCCGATGAAGAAAAGGTAATGCAGACGCTGCAAAATGCGCCATCGGGCAGTATGCATATTGACCAGCTTTGCTACGCCGTCCAACTTAGCCCAAGTGCCACCGCCACCGCCCTGCTTACCCTTGAACTGAAAGGATTGGTACGCGCCATGGCCGGCAGTATTTTTAAGTTGTGTTAACCATGAAGCGTAAAACAGGCATACTGTTTTGAGCTTCAATAACATGGCGCTGCGCTGCACCGGTTATTGCAAGCAAAATTGTTTCGGGTTGTATAAAACCTGAAACATCGGAAAACTAAACCAATTTAAACAACAAAACCATGCAAAGCATTATTGAACACGCCTGGAACAACCGCGCGCTGTTACAAACCGCCGATGTGCGCGAAGCTATCAGAGCAGTAATAGAAGAATTAGACAAGGGGCGGCTGCGAGTTGCCCAACCCGATGCAAATGGCGGGTGGGTAGTTAATGAATGGGTTAAGAAAGCGGTTATTTTGTACTTTCCTATTGCACAAATGCAAACTATAGAAGTAGGCCCGTTTGAGTTTTATGATAAAATACCGCTAAAACGCCACTATGAGCAATTGGGCGTAAGGGTTGTGCCTCATGCCGTAGCTCGGTATGGCGCTTATATAGCCCCCGGCGCTATACTCATGCCTTCTTATGTAAACATTGGCGCTTATGTTGACAGTGGCACTATGGTAGATACCTGGGCTACCGTGGGTTCGTGTGCGCAGGTAGGGAAAAATGTGCATTTAAGCGGCGGCGTGGGCATTGGCGGCGTATTGGAACCGGTGCAGGCAAGCCCGGTAATTATAGAAGATAATTGTTTTATAGGTTCAAGGTGTATTGTTGTAGAAGGGGTAAGAGTAGGAGCGGAAGCTGTTTTGGGCGCCAACGTGGTAATAACCCAATCAACACCCATAATAGACGTGAGCGGCAGCACACCGCAGCAATTTAAAGGGTACGTGCCGCCGGCATCAGTGGTAATACCCGGCAGCTATACCAAACAATTTCCGGCCGGAAATTACCAGGTGCCCTGTGCGCTTATTATTGGACGGCGCAAAGAGAGTACCGATAAAAAAACCTCGCTCAACGAAGCTTTGCGCGATTTTAATGTGGCAGTATAACCGCACAACATAACAACAGTTAAGTTTTTTATTGCCCGACGGAATTTTTTACCTTCGGGCGGGGTTTATTTGTGAAAGGGATTGCTTACCTTACAGGTTCGCAATTTCGTTCATCAAACTAACCGCTCATGGATTGGTGGAGTTCTTTAAGTTTGGAAATGCAGTTTTTCTGGACCGTTTCTATTGTAGGAACAATATTGTTTGTGCTGCAACTGGCGCTCAATTTTATAGGGCATGATATTGGTGCCGGCGATGCCTCTTCCGATTTTGAAATAGCTGCCGAATTTAGCGTGTTTTCGGTGCGCAGCGTGCTGGCTTTTTTAACCCTTTTCGGGTGGACAGGTATTGTAATGCTGCACAAAGGCTATATATTGCCTGTGGCTGTGCTGGTATCGGCGCTCACCGGACTGGCTGCTATGATAAGCGTGGCATACCTTTTTTACCTCTTCTTTAAAATGCAGGACAGCGGAAGCGTGTTTTACCCCCACGAAGCGCTGGGGCAGGTGGCCGATGTTTACCTTACCATACCCCCCGAAAAACAGGGTATAGGTAAAATACATCTTACTCTGGAAGGCAATTTCAGAGAACTTGATGCCGTTACCGAGCAAAACCTGCCCATTGCCACCGGACAAAAAATACGTATTATAGATGTACAGGCAGATAATACCGTAGTGGTAGAACCCCTTGCACAAATAGAAGAATAAGCAGCCAAAGCCAATTTTAAACCTTTTTTACTTGATTAAAATTTTTCTAATTATATCCGCTTAAAAATAAATTTTTATGGATTCAGCTTTCATTATTTTAGGAATTGCCGCCTTTCTGCTTTTCGGCATTATCAGTTTTTTGGTTTCCAGATACAAAAGATGCCCATCGGATAAAATTTTGGTAATTTACGGTAAAACCGGCCGCAATCAGGCATCGCGGTGCATACATGGCGGTGCGGCTTTTGTTATTCCGGTTTTTCAGGATTATGCGTTTTTAAACCTTACGCCTATTAGCATAGACGTAGATTTGAAGAGCGCCCTCAGCAAGCAAAACATACGGGTTGATGTGCCCAGCCGCTTTACCGTGGGTGTTTCTAAAGAACCGGGCATTATGGAAAACGCCGCCGACCGTCTGCTGGGGTTAAACATGGACAGCATAAGAACCCTGTCGCACGATATTATTGTGGGGCAAATGCGTCTGGTAATAGCCATGATGGACATTGAAGAAATAAACGCCGACCGCGACAAGTTTGTAGCCAACGTGTTTACCAATGTGGGCAGCGAGTTGAAAAAAATAGGACTCGACCTCATTAACGTAAACGTTACCGATATACAAGACGAATCGGGTTATATTGCTGCATTGGGTAAAGAAGCATCGGCAAAAGCCATAAACGAGGCCAAGAAAATTGTAGCCGAAAAAAACCGCGATGGCGCCATTGGCGAATCAAACGCCAAAAAAGACGAGCGCATACAGGTAGCCGAAGCCGAGGCACATGCCAAAATTGGTGAAACCGATGCACAATCGAAAGCCATTAACGATACCCGTAAAATTGTGGCAGAGCGCAACCGCGATGGATTAATAAACGAAGCCAACGCCAAACAGCAGGAACGGGTAAAAATTGCCGAAGCAGAGGCAAAAGCCAAAATTGGCGAAGCCGAAGCCAATGCCGAAACCATAAAAGGACAAAACTTAGCTAAAATAACCATTGCCCTATCGGATGCCGAGCGCCGCGAGCGCGAAGCCGAAGCCCTGCGAATAGCCCTTACCGCCGAAAAGGTACAGGCAGCCTTAGCGCTTGAACAAGCCTATATTGCCCAGCAAAAAGCCGAGATGGCAAGGGTTGAACTGGAAAAAGCCACCCGGCAGGCCAACGAAATTGTACAGGCCGAAATAGAAAAACAAAAATTGGTTATTGAAGCCGAAGCGCAGGCCGAACAAATACGCCGTATAGCCAACGGTGAGGCCGATGCTATACTGGCTAAGCGCCGCGCCGAGGCAATGGGTTTTCTGGAAATATTAAGCAAACAGGCACAGGGTTTTGCAAAAATTGTGGAAGCCGCCAACCAAAACCCCAATCATGCCGTATTGCTGATGATTGCCGACAAACTGCCCGAATTGGTAAAAATGCAGGTAGAAGCCATTAAAAACATTAAAATTGACAAAGTTACCGTTTGGGATAACGCCGGCGGCGGCGACTCCTCCGATGGCAATGCCACCTCCAAGTTTGTTTCGGGGTTGTATAAATCTATTCCGCCACTGCAAGACTTGTTTAAAATGGCCGGCATGAACCTGCCCGCCTACTTGGGCGAAGAAAAGGAAACAAACAATACCGTTGAAATTGCCGAAACAAAAACCCAACCCGAAGCAGAAGCGTAATTGGAGAGAAACCGCTGCGGAAAAGCAAAAAATTACAAAAACCTGTTTAAACGTTTATACTAAAACAGGCGTCTAACTGTTATTGTAAAATATTTGCTTCACAAACCAAATACAGCCATAAATATGAAATTTGTAAAGTTGCTCTCCTTTTTACTGTTGCTTGGCGGCGCCTCTGCCTTTGTTAATGCCCAGGATTTGAGCGATTATGGCATACCTACCGATTTGTTTCCGGCGGCACCCAGTCAGGAAGAAGCCACTGCCGTGGTAAACTTTAACCTTGATTTAATGGGGCTGAACCCCGGTGCTAACCTGTTGCATACCGATGAAGCCAGTAAGGTGAAACTGTATGCTTTTTACAGCCCGTTTATTAAAAAATATGCGCTGTACGCCGTTACCGAAGACAACAAAGATGTGCCCATTGAAATTATTCCTTCGCAAGACAGAAACGACTGCATTTTTGCCTATATAGGAAAAGATTGGGTAAACGTAGTGTTATCGCAGCGGTTTACCTACACTACCCTGCAAGAAGCCAAAGACAGCTTTAAGTAATAAACCTGCTCCAACAAACGGCAATAACCCCCTGCTGTTTGTATTTTTTTGGTAAAAACTGCAAAGAGGGCGACGATTTACACAACCGTTGCCCTCTTTTTGTGTTTCATAAAGGCAGGCAAAGCAAAAAAAACAGGTAAATACTGCTATATTTGCCCGGTAATTCAGCCTTTTTCCACTACTCCTCCCAAAAAAAACAGTTATGAAGTTTGAGAATTTCAGGTACGAACGCCCCAATATGCAGGTTTTTGAAAAAGAATTTGACCACCTGCTCAGCGAGTTTGAAAATGCAGGCAGCGCCGACGAACAAAACCTGCTGATAGAACTCATTAACCGCCTTCGGGCAGACTTTGAATCGATGGTAAACATTGCCAGCATTCGCTACAGCATTGATGCCACCAACCCCGATTACGAAAAAGAACAGGAATTTTTTGATACGCAACGACCTATTTTTGCCGGACACGAAGCGCGTTTTTACCATGCCATTCTCCAATCAAAATTTCAGAAGCAACTGCAGGAGCGTTGGGGAAAACACCTTTTTGAAATTGCTGCCGTAAAAGTACTTACTTTTCACCCCAGCATTATTGAAGACCTCCAAAGAGAAAACCACCTCATTAGCGAATACGATAAACTTCGTGCATCGGCCAAAATTATGTTTGAAGGTAAGGAAAGAAACCTTTCAGACATTATAGCTTTTGAAACATCGCCCGACCGAGAAGTGCGCAAACATGCATCGGAAGCCAAATGGCAATTTTTTGCCGATAATGCCAAAGAGTTTGACCAAATTTTTAATGAACTGGTAGCCCTGCGGCACGATATGGCCGTGCGCCTTGGTTTTTCCAACTTTGTGCAACTGGGCTATAAGCGCATGCTGAGAACAGATTACAACCCCTATATGGTGGCCGACTACCGCCGGCAGGTGCTGGAGGTAATTGTGCCGCTGGCCGCCAAACTGCGCAAACGGCAGGCACAAAGGTTGGGTATTGACAGCCTGAAATATTACGACCTGAGCGCCGTGTTTAAATCTGGAAACCCCACCCCGAAAGGCGAACCCGATTGGATTGTGGACAACGGTGTGCGTATGTATGAAGAACTCTCGCACGAAACTGCCGAGTTTTTTAACTTCATGCTCAATAGCAACCTCATGGATTTGGTAAGCAAAAAAGGAAAAGTTCCCGGCGGGTATTGCACCTATATTGAAAACTACAAGGCGCCGTTTATTTTCTCTAACTTTAACGGCACTTCGCACGACATTAACGTGCTTACCCATGAGGTGGGACACGCGTTTCAGGTGTATATGAGTCGCGATATTGAAACTCCCGAATACCGCTGGCCTACTTATGAAGCCTGCGAAATTCACTCTATGAGCATGGAATTTCTTACCTGGCCCTGGATGCAGATGTTTTTTGGAGAAGATACCGATAAATTTAAATTTGAACACCTTAGCGGAGCCGTACTCTTTTTGCCCTACGGCGTAACGGTTGATGAATTTCAACACTATGTGTATGAAAACCCCAAAGCTACACCTGCCGAGCGTAACCGGGCATGGCGGCAGATTGAACAAAAATACCAGCCTTGGCTCGATTACGACGGCAACCAATACCTTAACAATGGCGGTTTCTGGCAAAAACAGGCACATATCTACCACACGCCCTTTTATTACATTGACTATACGTTGGCACAGGTGTGCGCCTTTCAATTCTGGAAAAAATCTTTAGAAGACCGCAAGCAAGCGCTTACCGATTATATAAACCTCTGCAAACTGGGCGGCAGCAAACCTTTTCTGCAATTGGTGCAATCTGCCAACCTGCACTCACCTTTTGAAGATGGCTGCCTGCAAAGCGTAATTCAGCCGGTAACACACTACCTGTCGGAAGTAAACGACATGGCGTTGTAAATACCCAGCCCCTCCGCATTGCACCTAATCAGGCTGCACACTAAGAGGTTGCCTCCTTGCGTTTGTACAGGAGGCAACTTTGTTTTTATAAGGCGGTGGTTGTTATTTTTTGTTAAACTTTTAGTAGCTTCGCAACCTAATTGTATTATTGCAGGTTAGAGGGACAAGATGGCAATTTATTAGAAAAAATGTGAAAAATAAATAAAGTATGTTGCAGAAATCGCGTTTGGCAACTTTTACCCTGCTGCTCCTGTTTGGTGCGGCTTCGTACTCATTTATTTACAAGGGCAACCAGTTTGAAATTACCAAAAATCTGGAACTGCTTGCCAACATTTTCAGAGAGTTAGACGCCTCCTATGTAGATGAACTTACCCCCGCCAAACTGCTGAAAAGCGGTATAGACGGCATGATGAGTTCTTTAGACCCCTATACCACTTTTATTCCCGAAGATGAAATGAGCAGCTACGAACTGCAAACCACAGGTAAATACGGCGGCATAGGTGCGCTCATCAGAAAATCGGGCGACTATGTCATTATTACCGAACCTTACGAAAATAGCCCATCGGTAAAATACGACCTTCGGGCCGGCGATAAAATTCTGAAAGTTGACGGCGTATCGGCAAAAGGTAAAAATACCGATGAAGTGAGCAAACTTCTGAAGGGAGAACCCAACACACAGGTGAAAATTACTATAGAACGACCCGGCGAACCGGCACCCATCGAAAAGGTAATTACCCGTGAAGAAATTGTCATTAAAAATGTACCTTATTACGGCATGTTAGATGCTCAAACCGGCTATATACGACTCACCGGCTTTACCGATAAATGCAGCCGCGAAGTTTCTGAAGCTATGAAAGACCTTAAAAATAACTACAAAGCACAATCTGTTGTCTTGGACCTGCGCGACAACCCCGGCGGACTGCTCAATGAAGCCATTGATGTAGCCAACGTTTTTGTAGATAAGGATATGGAAATTGTAAGCACCCGAAGCCGTAAACGCGATTGGGATAAAAAATATACCACACATCACCAACCAGTTGATACCCAAATGCCGTTGGTCATACTCATAGACCGTGGTTCTGCTTCAGCAGCCGAAATCGTTTCGGGCGCTCTGCAGGATTTAGACCGGGGCGTTATTTTGGGCGACCGGAGCTTTGGTAAGGGGTTGGTTCAAAGTACCAAAGATGTGGGGTATAACTCGCGCATTAAACTTACTACTGCCAAATATTACCTGCCCAGCGGCCGCTGCATACAAGCCATAGATTATTCGGGCGGGTACAGTGATAAATTAGAAAAAGTTCCCGACTCACTGCGCACAGCTTTTAAAACCAAAAACAACCGAACCGTTTACGACGCCGGTGGCGTGGACCCCGATGTAAAGGTAGAAGCGCCCAAATATGCCAACATCAGCAACAGCCTGTACAACAAACAACTTATTTTTGACTACGCCACCCTGTACCGAACCCAACACCCACAAATTGCAGAGCCCAACCAGTTTGAACTTACCGATGCCGATTTTGAAGCGTTTACCAAATTTTTGGCAGATAAAGACTATGACTACACCTCAAAAAGCGAAGAACTTCTCAAATCACTTAAAGAAGTAAGCAAAAAAGAAAATTACCAAAATGCAATTAATGCCGAATTGGCTCAGCTGGAAAACGCTCTGCACCACGATAAAAAGCAAGACCTTCAAAAAAATAAAGACGAAATAAAAAAACTGCTCGAATACGAAATTGTTTCGCGCTATTACCTGCAAAAAGGGCAAACAGAAGAAGCCCTGGAAGACGACGAAGTTGTATTGAAAGCAAAAGAAATTTTGCAAAATCCCACTCAATACAAACAACTGCTTGGCAAACAATAATGCCTTAGCATCGGAAAATAAATACCGGTAATTGCCGCGCCGGCAACATCGGGGTTTTTAATTCTGTTTTCCGTCAGAGGACAACCAAATTAAGTTTCAATAACATTTTCAATCTTTGCGCTTTTCAATATACAATGAACACCAAAGTAAATTTAACCACTTTTGCTGCCATACTTGCCCTTGGCGGCGCACTTTTGTTCAGCTACTCCTTTTTAGACAACGGCAAATACTTTGAAATTGCTAAAAACTTGGAGTTGTATGCCGATTTGTACCGCGAATTGGACGAAAGTTATGTAGATGAAATTAACCCTGCCGGTTTAATGCGTAAAGGTATTGACTCCATGCTTAAAACCCTTGACCCCTATACCAATTATATTACCGAAGCACAAATTGAGGGATTTAGAATGCAGCGAACCGGTGCATCGGGCAGCATTGGCGTAGATTTGCTCCTCAGAAATGACTATGTTTACCTGTCTGATGTGTATGAAAACCAGCCCGCGCAAAAGGCCGGACTGATGGCAGGCGATAAAATATCCGCCATTAACGGCGCCTCTGCCAAAGACAGAACCATTGAAGAAGTACAGCAAATTTTACAGGGACAACCGGGTTCGGAACTTAAAATTACCTATCTGCGCCCCGGTGAAAGCGCCGAACAAACCGTTACCGTGCTGCGCAATAAGGAAGAAGGCAACAGTGTACCGCATTTTTCCATGCTCAACAAAAATACCGGCTACATTAAAATGAAAAGTTTTACCCAAAACTGCACTGCCGAAGTAGCCGAAGCCCTTGAAAAATTGCAAAAAGACAACGAAGTAAAAAATCTGGTACTCGACCTGCGCCACAACGGCGGCGGTTTGCTTACCGAAGCTATAAATATGGTAAACCTATTTGTACCAAAAGGGCAGGTGGTGGTAAGTACCAGCGGTAAAACCGAAGAATGGCAGAAAGAATACAAAACCCCCTCTGAACCGTTAGCCCCCGATTTGCCCCTTGTTATTCTCATTGACGAAAAATCGGCATCCGCTTCCGAAATCGTATCGGGTACTATACAAGATTTAGACCGCGGTGTAATTATTGGCGTAAAAAGTTTTGGCAAAGGACTGGTACAACAAACCAAAGACATTGGCTACAATGCCAAGTTGAAACTCACCGTTTCAAAATACTTTATTCCAAGCGGACGCTGTGTGCAAGCCATTGACTACTCCGGCCGCTACCTCGACGGAATTTCTACCGTTCCCGACTCGCTTCGCAAAACCTTTAAAACCCGAAACGGCAGAACTGTATATGACGGAAGCGGCGTAACACCCGATGTTGAAGTGCAGCAACCCAAATACGCCAATATTACGCAAAGCCTTTTGGATAACTACCTCATTTTTGACTACGCAACGCAATACCGCCAGCAGCACGACTCTATTGCCCCGCCCACGGAGTTTGATTTGACCGATGCTGATTTTGATAGTTTTGTAAAATTCCTTGCCGATAAAAACTACGAATATACCACTGAAAGCGAAAAAAACCTTAAGCAACTGCTGGAAAGTGTTAAGGAAGAAAACTACAGCAATGCGGTAGAGGCGGTTATTGCCAAACTGCAAAATACCATTAAAGAGGAAAAACAAAAAGACCTCAGAAAATACAAAAACGAAATTACCGAGTTGTTGAAACTCGAAATCATTTCGCGCTATTATTTCCAAAAGGGCGAAATTCAGGCAACCTTAAATGACGATGACAACATTAAAAAAGCCCTGGCATTATTTTCCAACGCTGCCGAGTATGAAAAAATTTTAAAAGGCGCCGGCACACCTGCAACCAACCCAAAGGGTAAAAAATAAACACCCGGTAGAGGTTGCCTTTTCAACTTAACCCTATACCAGAAACCGTGCTATTGCCGCAATGGCAGTGCTGGCTTCGGGCAAAAGTGGAAACATTGGCCAATCATGAAACAAGTTTTCACCTTGCAAAAACTCAATATTACCTCCCTGTTGTTGTAGCATTTGGGTAAAACGCAGGCAATCGGGGTAAAAAATTTCTTTAGTGCCGCAAAGCAGCAAAATAGGGGGCAAGGTGGCAAGGTTTCCGAAAACAGGAGAAATGTAGGGGTGAGTTATGGCATTGTTGCCAATATAAGCGCTGTGGGTAGTTTGTGCTGCTTTTCGGTTTAGGATGGCATCTTGCTCTTCAAGTGCATCAATATCGGGGTTGTTGAGTTGCTGGTCTAAACAGGGCGAAAGCAAAACCAATTTGGGCGGCAGGGGCAATTTTTCATCGTTCAGTTTTAAAGCAGTTACCAAAGCAAGGTTGCCGCCTGCTGAGTCGCCCATAAGTGCGGGTGGGTTGCCATACTGCCCTGCCAACTGCCTGTAGAGTGTAAACAGGGCATTTACCGCCGCAGGGTAGGGGTGTTCGGGCGCAAGGGGGTAAACCGGCACCACTATGCGGCAGTTGGCAGCGCGGGCAATTTTACCCGCCAAATGCCAGTGAAACAGGTGTGGGCCGCCAACAAAGCCGCCGCCATGTATAAACAATACGGTTTTATTGCTGTTGCTGCCGGGTGGTAGCAAGGTATAAACGGGCATATCTCCGGCCATTTCGCGGGTAATCTGACAATTGCCGGTAAGAAGTTGGTAGGGCTGTTGCAAATTTAAATCTCTAAACCATTTTACCGTTGTGTTTATGGTACTGTTGTCTTTCAGTTTTTTTGCTCTTAATACCAGCCGGTAAAAACGCGCCATTGTGCTAAGCATTGTTTTTGTATGTTGCGGTTTGGTTGGTTATGAAAACAAATTAATGAATAACATAAAATTTTTGGCAAAATATAAGTTGTTTGTTTTGCCAGAGCGCTGCAAAATAACAACCCGAGAGCAGGTTAACCGTATGAATGCAGGGTTGGGTAAACTGTTGCTGCAGCACGGTCTTTCCGTTTGCGGCAGCATAAACGGTTAGGGTGGTTGTTGGCGTGGTTGGTATAGTCAGAGGCAGACAAATTTGCCCGTTACAGGGGTTAGGAAACAGCTTGTTTTCAGAATTTTGCAGGTGCGGTGTGAAGGAATTGGCGGTAAAATCCTGATAAAATTGCAGCAGTCCGCCGGTTTTGGTACCTGCCCAAATGGTGCCGTTGCTGTTTATGCAAAATGCTGTAATATGGTTATCGGGCAAGCCGGCGTTATCGGTGTTCAGGGTTGTCCATAGGTTGGCGGCAGGGGTAAAAATGCTAATTCCGGCGTTGGCGGTGCCAATCCAAATATCGTTGTTATAAAGGTTTGCGCAAACGTCGGTGGTATTGTTAGAGGCTATTCCGGAGTTAATGGTTTGGTAAGTTTGCCAGTTCATTCCGTCAAAGCGGCCCAAACCATCCACTACGGTGGTCATCCATTTGGTATTTTGGGCATCGGCGGCAATGGCCAACAGGGTATTGTCGGGCACGCCCGAATTGCTTACTTTATAGGCAAATAACTGCTGGTTTTTGGTAAAGGTAACCAGCCCGCCGTTTACCGTACACACCCAAATATGGTGCTCGGGGTCAAAAACCACATCGTTTACGTTGTTCAGCAGCACATCGCTGCCAATGGCATTGTAGAATAGCCAGTTTATGCCATCGTACATAGCCAACCCGCCCGACAAACCCAGCCAAAGTTTCTGCCCGTCGTTGTCAAAGGCAATGCTTTTGACGTAGTTATCGGGCAAGCCCGAATTGGAACTGTTGTACGTTTGCCATTCGTTGCCGTCAAACAGGGCCAACCCCGATGAAAAAGTGCCAATCCAAATACGGTTGGCGGCATCAATACCCAGAGAGCGAATGTTGTTTTCGGGCAGGGGCGAGTTGCCGGTAGTGTAAACCACCCATTCGGCGCCGTTATAGGCAGCCAGTCCGTTGGTGGTTCCTATCCAGGTGGTACCGTTGGCATCGGTGGCAATACAACGCACTTCATTATCGGGCAGGGGCGAGTTGCCGGTGTTGTACACTGCCGTTAGTGTTTGCGCCGCTACCTGTTGGCAGCTTGCCGCAAAGAGGGTAATAAACAATAACAAAGTGTAGTTTTTCATGAGTTACCGGTTACTGCAACTATTTGCAAACCTACAAAAAAGTCGCTACATTTTTGTTAAACGCTCTAATTCCTTTCTTGGTAAGTTTGTTGTAGCGCCTTTGTTAGCCATGTTCCTAGCTACATTCCCTTCATTTTACCGCAAATGCCGCAAGGGTTGGCAAAGTTATGCCATTAGTTTGCTGATCTTTCTTTGCGCTAAACGCTTCAAATCAGCAACGCTACAAGCTAAAATACTTAAATGACAGGTAGATTCTAAGTAGTTATCTTTCTTACAAACCAATAGTGACAGCTTATTTTGACAGGATATTGTGCATACAGCCGCCTGTAATGGTATTGGTTTTAATAAAGCCCAATTACATACGCCAATTGTATGCCTTTTTCAGGCGCAGTTGCTTTAGGGGTTATTACAATACTATTTTGGGGAAATTGTGGTTTTTTTCCAAAAAAGATGCAATCGGGGAACTGAATGTTTTTGTTTATGGTTACATGGTTATAACAGGTAAATTTTAATTCTACAATTTAAACCTCGAAATTATGGACAAACATCGTGTTTACAATCTTATTATTTTAGATGAAAGCGGTTCTATGGAAAGCATTAAATCTGCCACTATAAGCGGCTTTAATGAGGTTGTTCAAACCATCAAAGAAGTGGAAAGGCAGTTTCCCGAACAGGAGCATTATGTTTCGTTCATAACCTTTAATGGCATGGGTGTTAAGACTTTGTTAGATAAACGGTCTGTTTTGGAACTTACCGAAATTGATGGCAACAGTTTTAAGCCCAATGCCAGCACGCCGTTGTATGATGCCATTGGATTTGCTGCCGGCGCATTGAATAATTACCTGAGCAACCAAACCAATTTTAACGTATTGGTAACCATTTTAACCGATGGCGAAGAAAATGCCTCGCGCGAGTTTAACGGCAACCAAATAAGCCAACTCATAAACGGGCTAAAACCACATGGCTGGACTTTTACCTATATAGGCGCTAATCAAGATGTGGAAAAAGTAGCGGCTTCGCTGAACATTGAAAACAGAATGCAGTTTGCCGCCAATGACGAAGATATGAAACGCATGTTTGAAGAAGAAAAAGAAGCCCGAATGTTATACAGCATGAAACTGCGCAACAAAGAAGATGTACAGGGCAATTACTACCGCGATAAAGATAAAAAAGATAAAGAAAAAAGTTGAAAATACCCTTTTACCCTCTGCCAGAAGCCATATAACCGGCGGTTGCACACCGCAATATGAGGCATTGTTGATGTAGAGTGCAAAGATGATGATACCCCCTCCTCTAAAAAGCCCGCCTTCTTTTCAAGAGACGGGCTTTTATGATGGGGGAAATTATTCGGTTTTAACCTGTTTTAAATCGCCGTTTGGAGTAATAAGCCACATTTCTTTTGCCGGCGGCCGTTTGAGCAGGTATTTTACTTTAAGGCAATAGGTATATTGAACCACGGGTTCAACAATAACGGGGTTAATAACAATGTGGAAATTGCGGTTTGAAAGCGGCTGGTAATACATGGAAACCGGCTTTTGTGCCTGTGTTACACCCGATTTTTTCTTAATAGCCTCTAAAGAATTGCTGCTAAAAGCCTGGTAACTTGTGTATTGGTCGTTGGGGTAAAAAGCCTCCGAATTTTCTGATACAATATGATACTCTGTGTCAAGGTTTACAGCCACTTTTTTTAATTCGGTTACCCGCTCGTTAATAAGCGCTATTGAGGCATCGCGCAGGGTTTTGTATGCCTGTTCGGGTTTTTCAACGCAGTATTCTACCTTTACCAAATCATATACCTCGTATTTGGCGGCAATGGTAATAATTTTATCGAGCAATGCGCTGTCGGTATATTTAATGTGCAGGTTTTTTTGCATTTCAAAACCTTTCGGAACCTCGTTATAGGTTTTGCTGAAAAGTTTTTTTTCCACCTCAATTTCATACACCGGAACCATGGTAAGCATATCGGCATACATGTCTTTTTTTGCTATACCTAAAGCTTGTACATCTTTCATAATGTTGTCGAGGCGTTGGTTCATCAGTTCATCGGTAGCGGCAGCGGTTTCGCCCAATTGCGATAGGTTAAAAATTGCCACATACGCATCGGCCTTTACGTTTATAAGGGCGTTTGCTTCCAGCAAAATGGTATTATCGTCAAGGAAAACTGCGTCGGGAAGATTGTAAAGATCTTTGTAGGTTCGGTTATTCCAATAAGACTGGCTTTGTTGCTCCTGCGCATAATTGGCATTGCCCGATACCTGCGCCAAAATGGTGTTGCATACTGCCAGTGCAAACAGCACTGAAAGGTAAAAAGATGGTTTCATGGTAGTTGTATTGATTGTTGAGGTAATAAAAAGAAAGTTACGCATTATTTACCCGAATGCAACATTTGCCACCAAAAAATACAATCAAACCCGCCAAACGGCAACAGGTGTGTTGGTAAACTGCCCCCAAAAGGTTATTTGCTCTGCTCAACCGTTAATATAAATTGTTTAATACGGTTGTTGTAGCGGGCAATTTTTTCTTTGTTTTTTCTTTTGGTAACTGTTTCGGCGTTTTCAATACCTCCAAAATAAAAAGCCTGTGTCAGAGCCAAGCCGGTTCCAAAACCGGTAAGGTAATAGCCCTGCCATATTTCATACGCACCAAAACTTAGTAAACCCAACTGTAGCCCAAGATTAAGCAATCCGGCGCCAACATTACCGCCGTATAGTTGTCCTACGCCGGGCATAAAGGTAGATAACCGGCGGGCTTTTTGTGGGTTTTTTAACCGTGGACGGCGCATAAAATCATAGTAAATATTGGCCAGTTCGGGGGGGTGTCTGTTTAGTATAAGGTACTGGGTAAAAGCAGTTTTTGCTTCGGGCCATTTTTGCAATTCGTTCAAAACCAATATTTTAAGAAAAAGTAGTTGTTGGTTAAATGTCGCAGAGTCGGGTATAAAATAGGCTAATTGCTGCAATTGAGATTCGGCATCGGTAAATTGCCCCGTAAGGTAGGCATTCAGCACAATTTCGTATCCTGTGGCAAGCCGCGCCGAGTCGGTTAACTGGTAAAAATTAATGCGGTAAAGGGTTTGCAGCGTTTGGGCAAAATTGCCCTGTGCTTTATAAGCCATTGCTTTTTTCAGCAGTGCACGGTTTTGCCATTCGGGGTTGGTATCGTGGCAGGCAAACACGCAGCGTTCATAGGCTAAGGCAGCATCGGAAAAGCGGCTTTGCTGCATAAGAGTATCGGCGGCGGTAAAAAAGCGCTGCAAAGCAGGTTGTGCCTTAGTTTCCGAAAATATTGCGCAAAGGAATATGCAAGTCGAATAAAATGCGGTTGTCAATTTCATGGTCAATTTCCTGCTGTTTTATTTGTACGCTCAACACACTGCCCCAAATATTGCCAATATAAAAAACCGAAAACAAACCGGTATAAAAAATGCTGAACCCGTTTTTGATACCCCGTTTATGTATGTTTTCGTAAGCCTGCAACCCCAACAACGCCACCGGAAAAAAAGAAGCAATACCCTGTTTGGCTTTACCCGCGTACACTTTTCCTAAACCGGGCACCACAGCCGATAACATACCGGCCAAGGCAGGCGAGCGGCGTTTTACCTTTTTTATCGATTCGGCATATTGCAGCAAATTTTGCTCTTGCTGTTGGAGTTGGTAATGCGTAAAGGTAAATTGTTCCGACAGGCGTGTAAACTGTTGGGTATTACGCTGCAGTAGGGCAATGCCTGCAAGCCCGAAAAATTGCAATTCGTGCAACAACGAGTCGGAGGGTGGCAGGTACAGGTCGGTTAAAATGCCCTTTGCCGGAGCGTACCATTGTTTATAGGTAAGGTTGTAGGCGGCAAAAAAGCGCGAGGCATGAAAAAACGGCGAGTTGCCCGAAACCTGCAAAAATTGTTCGGCGGCCGGCAGGAGCAGTTTTTGGTTATAGCAAGCCCAGCCTTGGTAAAAATGCAGCGAGTCTGTTCGGGTAGCGGCAAGGTGGTTTGCCAATGCCGTATCTAATTGGGCAAAAACCTGTTGAGCATCGGCATATTGCTGGTTATTGAGCAAATACTGCCCGAAATCCATTTCCTGCCGGTAAACAGAATCGGTAGCTTGTAGCGTGTTTTGTGCCAAAGCGTTGTTGGTTGTTAATGTTGCACAAAGCAGGCAAAACAGGCAGCGTTTGCAAATATTAGCGTTGCTCATGGTAGTGAAGCCGATATTGGCGTGCGAGGTCGTTAAACCGGCCGGTTTTGGGGTTAAGGTTGAGCAGGTTAAGGTCTAAGGCGCTAATACGGTTACATCGCAGCAGGCGGTCGGCGGTTAAAAATACTCCTTTAACCAACCCAAACTCTGCAATAGCCTGTTTACTGAAATTGGAGCAGGACGGGTTGTATAAACATTGCCTGCCCATTTGCGCCGAGAGTACATTTTGGTATAAAAACATGCTGCCGGTAAGCGCAAGGGTAATTGGGTTGTAGCGGGCAAAAGCCGATCGGTTGCGCGTTTTCATGGCTTTTTTATTGTTGGTTAATACGGGTGGGCTAAATGGTTGCCCCGGCATAACCATTTGCAGCAACGCCAAATCGGCTTGGCGGTTTTGCGCCTGCGCAGTATGGGCAGAAAATAAAACGCACCACAACCAAATTAGGGTATATAAATAAGCACAAGAGCAAGGTTTCATGTAAGGCACAAGATGGAAAGCAGTTTACGGTAGTTTTGCTTGCCCTGCAAACTGCCGCAGCAATCTTTTCGGAAGAAAATACCGTGTTAAAAGATGCAAATATAGCAAAGGTATGGGTTTTTTCAAAACTGTTTTTAGTGTCGGAGGTTTTATCCAAATGTAACTGGGTAATAATTTTGCCCAAAAGACTGTAAATACCTACCTTTGGCGCTTTTAACCAGCTCCCGCTTCAGTTTGCCCCGCTGAAGTACATTGCCGGGGTTGTCTGATAGATTACAGGTGAGTTTAAATAAACTATTTTATTTTAAATTAAATGTGTGGAATAGCCGGAATTGTTGCCCCCAATGCTGCCCAATTGCTGCCTGCTGCAGAAAGAATGGTGGCAGCACTACACCACCGAGGCCCCGATAGTAGTGGCATTGCCACCTTTGGGCATTGCCTGTTGGGAAACACCCGCCTTAGCATTATTGATGTAGAGGGCGGCAGGCAGCCCATTCAATCGGGGTTAACCAATACCGCCCTTACCTTTAACGGCGAAATTTACGGGTACCGGCAAATCAGAAACCGATACAGCAACCGGTATCCTTTTGTCACCCAAACCGACAGCGAGGTGGTACTGGCTTTGTATGAAGACCAAGGACACCATTTCCTGCAACACTTGCCGGGCATGTTTGCCTTTGCCATTTGGAACAATGACAAACAGGAACTGCTGCTTGCCCGCGACCGCTTTGGCGAAAAACCCCTGTACTATGCACAACCCGATGCGCAAACCCTGCTTTTTGCTTCGGAAATTAAGGCTTTACTGGTATCGGGCTTAATTAAACCGATGTTAGATACAGCGCAGGTGGCTTGTTATCTTCGGCATGGTTATGTTTTACCCAACAAAAGTATTTACCAAAACATTGGGGTAGTGCCGCCCGCACATGTTTTGCGGTATGAAAAAGGCATCATAACCCTTGAAAAATACTGGACCCCGCCGGCGGTTAACCATCACATAACAGAACCCGAAGCCGAACACTTATTTACCAACCTGCTGAAACAAGCCGTTGAAAAACAATTGGTTGCCGATGTGCCCGTAGGCACATTTTTAAGCGGCGGACTCGACTCAAGTACCATTACAGCAATAGCAGCACAACTGCACCCGCACATTAAGACCTTTTCGTTTGGGTTTACCGGCGGTGTGGACAGCGAACTGCCGTTTGCAAGGCTGGTGGCACAACAATATCAAACGCAACATATTGAACTGATAGATGAAAACATAGACTTTGCCGGGCTAATGTGGCAAATGCAGCAAATTTATGATGAACCATTTGCCGACTCATCAAACATACCTACCTGGCTTATTACCAAACTGGCAAGCAGCCATGTAAAAGTAGCCCTTAGCGGCGATGGCGCCGACGAATTGTTGGGTGGTTACTTTTACTGGTCGCGTTACCTTTTTCCCGAATTGCAGGTAAAAGCGCCAGAAATCCCGCAACCCATTAAACGGTTTTGGCTGCAAGATGCCCTGCGCCGCTTACAGCAATGGTACCGACAATTTGCCCCGCCACAGCCCGAAACATACCATGCAAACACGCCGCAAAGCGCAGCACAACGGTATTACGGGTTCAGAAATCATTTTTCAGACGCTGAGTTACAACAACTGGGATTGCCCAACGATATTGAAAAATTTACAGATTATGCCAAATATAACACCAACACCCCCCATGATGCCCTGCTGATGGATATAGACGGTTATTTGTGCGGCGATATATTGGTAAAGACCGACCGCGCTTCTATGGCAAACAGCCTTGAGTTGAGAAGCCCGTTTTTAGATGTGGATTTGGCCGAATTTTGTCTGTCGTTGCCAATACAATATAAGGTAAACACAGCTACCGAAAAACTTATTTTGCGCAATACTTTTTCAGAACAACTGCCCCCCGAAATTACCCGGCGCAGTAAACAGGGGTTTGGCGCGCCCATACAACTATGGTTGCAGCAGCCGGGCGTACAGGAACTCATACAATCATACCTCATGCAGAAAAACAGCAAAATTTATTCGGTACTGAATTTTGAGTCCGTACAACCTTATATTGCATCACAAAATCAACAAAGCTGGAGTTTATTAACCCTGGCTTTGTGGATGGAAACGCACAACTATTTTGTAAAGTAATACTGATTTTTGTTAACGGACCTGACCGATTGAATGAAGGTGTATTGATTGTTTGTTGTTAAAATGTTTGAAAGGATTAAATTTATGTTTTCCAAAACTGCCCGGTTCAAATTTGGCCTTTGGTGGCGAAATAAGGTATTCCCATTATTAGGGATAATCTGCTATTGTGCGACATTTGGTACCAATTCTGTTTTTCCACAAAAGGTTATAGTTTGCCTTGCATTCTTTTTATGCTGGGCAACTTTTATCGGTTCGTTCGGGCACTTTGTTAATGATTGTTTTGATATAGACTGCGATTTGAGGGCTGGGAAAAAAAATCTTGCAGCCTCGTTAAGTTATCAATCAAGAATACTTATCAGTGCAGCCCTGTTGGTTGCCGGATGGCTTCCCTGGTTGTACTTACCGGCTAACCGCATCAATATTTCCTTACTTGCCGTTCATTGTTTATTACTTGCACTCTATGCCATACCTCCGTTCAGGTTGAAAGAGCGGGGTATATTGGCATGGTTTACCGATGCCGCTTATGCATTCATATTACCTGCACTCATAACCCTGTTTACCTTTTCTAAATTGTTTAACACCCAATGGCCCGTACAGGCAGAATTTTTAACGGCTCTATTGATATTGTGGACATTATTATATGGGTTGCGAAGCATTATTGAACACCAGATACAAGATTGTGACAACGACAGTATTGCGAACATAAACACTTGGGTTACTAAAAACGGACCCGATAATGCCCGAAAAATTACCCTATTCCTGCTGCCTGTCGAAATAGCGCTTTTTACCATACTGCTCCTCGTTATGTCGCCTTGGGCGTTGTTTTTTTGTGCTGTACTATTGTTCAATTATCAAAACGGGCGCTATCGGTATAACCCCGATGGTTTACGCAAAAGCATATTTTATCCGCACACTTTTCTCAGCACATTGTATGATACCATTTTTCCGGTTTCCTTGTTTTTGCTATTTATTTTGCTGAATAGGGGTGTGCCGTTGCCATTATTGGTAATGCCTGCCCTGGTAACCGATTTTCACCGTTTAAGGGTGCACCGAGATTTTGGATTGCTGTTTACCGGTTTGTTTGCTGCGGTGTATATTCCGTTTTTGGTAAATGGTGTTTTACCGCCGTGTTGGGTTACCGTAGCAGTGGTAACAGCGGCTATATGCTGGCAATGTATATATGATTTGCTGTTTTCCGTCCAAACCAGGCCTGCAAAAACCGTTTTATTAACCACTTTTGCACTTTGGCTGCTAACGGGTGGTGTGCTTTTTTATGTATTGATGAACACAGGATTTTGGCAGCAACAAGTTATAAACCCGTTTTGGAAACAAATAGCCCTGCCGGCAGCAATATGGGGTTGGCTTGGTTGTTGGTACTTCAGAGAAGTATGGTATTTACAACTCTGTAAATCCTACCCACGGCTCGAAACTATGCCGCCGCATAAGCTGTTTCTGCCTGTTGTAGCAAGCCGAATTGCCTTGCTTTTTGAGATGTTGTTTTTTGTTGTTGTTTGCAGCATTTTGTATTGCTTTTTTACCCCGCTTGTTTTGGTTGTGTTTGCAGCCGTTTCGGGTTTCAAAATTGTTTATTTTGCTTATGCAGGTGCTGTTTCTGCAAATACGGCAATTAATGTAAGAGTAAAAATCAATTCCTTGAACCCTTTTAAGCTAAACCCGCTTAGAAATGTGCAGATATTTGGCTTCGTATTTATGGGACAGTTTTACAACAAATGGCTTCCGGTAATTATTTTTTCAGAAATTTTTGCAGCATTCAAATTAAATGTTTATCTTTGGATATTGATTCTTCCCTTGCTGGGCAATATAACATCAGACGTAATTTTTTCTTCCAATATTGTAAATTACGATAAAGATGAGAAAAACTGAAAATGCTTTTGTATATGTAGTGTGCGGAAGACGGAAACATATTGATACCCTGCACAGATCACTTAAATGGCTGGAATGGAATGCCAATTCAGATATTATTGTTGTAACCGATGTAAACCGAAATGAAATTCCTATTAAACACCGCCATGTTATTCATGTCGAAACACCTGCCCATTTCAACCATCATCAGGCAAGCATATACCTTAAAACATCACTGCATCGGCATGTGCCCGGGAATTATAAAAAATATTGCTACCTTGACAGTGATGTGCTGGCCGTCAATCATAGAGCCGATCAGGTTTTTACCTTCTTCACTCCACCCATTACCTTTGCCCAGGATTTACCCATTGCCGAAAACAATGTAAGCCGTTTTAGCCCATGGGCGGTAAACTGCCCCTGCACCGGGTTAAATGATACCGCAAGTTGCCATCACCTGCCCGATGCCATTCGGCAAAAATTTGGCATAATAGTAGCACCCGATTGGGTTCATTGGAACGGTGGCGTTTTTGTGTTTACCCTGCAACATTCTGCCGCTTTTATGGAGCAGTGGCACCAAAATACCTTGCAAATATTTGAGAATTCCTATTGGCAAACCCGCGACCAGGGAACCCTTATTGTAACAGTTTGGCAAAATGGTTTACAAAATCAGCCGGTACTGCCCCAGAAATTCAATTTTATTGCCGATTTAAATAATGCTTTTTTATGTTTTCAGCCCCTCGAAGGGTATGCCTTGCACCCCGGCTTACCTAAAACCAACCCTATTTTCCTGCATCTCTTTCATTCAAACCTCGAAAACCCTAATTGGAGTCTGAAAGCAGATGTGGAAGAACCTTTAAGTGCCCGTAACCGCTTTCGGTCAACTGTTGTTAAACCGGAGCAAAACAAACATTGGTTTATTCAACATTTCAGGCAGTATGGTATTATCTATGGCATTTTTCCGCTTTTTAAACGCATTGTGGCTCAACTGGGGTTGATGTACCGGCATACCAAAACCTTTTGAGGGTTTTTGTACAACACATAGGGCACTCAAAATAGGTACAGCGCTTAACCCTTATGCGCGCCACACAAATTGTTTCGTAACTTGCTACTGACATTTTGCGGTTGCTTGTAAATACCTGACTGTTGTTTGCTATGTCTGTTTTTTTCGGTTTATCTGTGTATATTTGTGCCCCGCTATTTATACAGGTTATCATACAAAAGCAGTTTTGTGGCTGCAAAAACGCAATAAATGCCTCATGTACTAGTAACCGGCACCGCCGGCTTTGTTGGAATGCACCTTGCGCTTCACCTGGCAGAACAGGGTTACACTGTTACGGGTTTAGATGCAATTACCCCTTTTTTTACCCCGCTTAAATTTGAAAGACTCAAAGCACAAGGGTTTAACCCCGATGATGTTTTGTACAACAAACTACTTGTTTCAAACATCTACGCCAATCTTTCTTTCATACAACTCGATTTAACCGATTATCACAACCTTGAAAAATTTATACAACAAAACCGGTTCGATGTTTTGGTGCATCTGGCAGCACAAACAGGGGTGCGCTATTCGGTAGAAAACCCGCAGATTTATGTACAAAACAACATTTTGTCCACTATAAACCTGTTTGAATGTTGCCGGCAATACTCCTCAATAGCACATATTTTGTATGCTTCCAGTTCGTCTGTTTACGGGGCGGCCAAAAGCCACGAAGCATTTACCGAAACCATTGATACCAATAAACCCCTTTCTGTTTACGCCGCCACAAAAAAAAGTACCGAACTGTTGGCGCATGTATATGCACATATTTACCGCATTGCCTTTACCGGGATGCGATTTTTTACCGTTTACGGCCCATATACCCGCCCCGATATGGCTGCTTACCTGTTTGCCAAAGCTATTATGGAAGAACGTTCCATTAAAGTTTTTAACTACGGACATCAGGACCGAGATTTTACCTATATTGCCGATACGGTACAAGCCATTACCGCCCTGCTGAACCTGCCAATGCCAAAACAAACTGCCCTGCACAGGGTTGTTAATATTGGCAACGAACACCCCATACAACTGCTGCAATTTATTGAATGCCTGCAAAATAACATTGGAAAAAAAGCTATTCTCGAATTTTTACCCTCGCAACCCGGCGATGTAAACCATACCTTTGCCAATACCACACAATTATACCAACTTACCGGTTTTAAACCCTCCACCACATTGGCAGAAGGTGTGCAGCATTTGGTTGCATGGTGTAAACAATACCCGCATTTGTAGGGTTGTGTTTTAGAAATATTCATTTTTGTTTTGCTCAACAACCGCTTAACCGTATGGCAGAAAATATTTTTGTGTATGTAGTTTGTGGCACTGCAGAGCATATACAAACCCTGCATTTCTCGCTTCGGTTTATACAGAAATACAGCCAGAACCGGGTAATTGTGGTTACCGACCCCAGCCGCAACCAATTGCCTGTTCAGCATCATACGGTGGTAAACATTCCTACGCCGGCTCACTATACCAACCATCAGGCAAGCATTTACCTTAAAACCGGGCTGCACCGCTTTTTAAATCTTGAGCATAACTACTGCTATATTGATACCGATGTCATTGCCAACAGCCCTAAAATTGACCAGATTTTTCAACATCAATACGGGCCGGTTGCCTTTGCAAAAGACTATACCCACCAACACAGCAACATTAGCACGTTTAGTCCTTGGGCGCTCAACTGCGGTTGTCTTGAAAAAGGTATTTCAAACCAGTGCCCGCATTTGGTACAGGCCATTGGGCAGCAATACCATATTCAAATTCCGCCCGATTGGGTGCATTGGAACGGAGGGGTTTTTTTGTTTAACCACCGGTCGGTAGAATTTATGCAAACATGGCACCAACTTACGCTGCATACCTTTGAACTTCCGTTCTGGCGCACCCGCGACCAAGGAACGCTTATTGTTACGGTTTGGAAACATGCCTTGCAAAACCAGCAATGCCTGCCGCAGCAATATAACTTTATTGCCGATTTAAACAATGCCGATTTAACCATTAGCCCCAGGGGTACTTATGCTCTACACCCCGGGTTGCCCAAAATAAAACCGTATTTTTTGCACCTGTACAGCAGCCCCTTGCATCAGGAAGGCTGGAGTCTGGAAAAAGACCTGCAAACAGTGGTAATACAACGGAACCGCCAGCAAAGAAGCCAATTATACCGGCAGCAAATAAAACAAACACGCCTCTATAAATCGCTTGATTACCTGCGTCTCGTAGCCCTTGAACTCCAATTAAAATACCGCCGGATAACCGGTAAACTGTAATTGACAATTTTGTAATTTAGCGCAATTAGCTACTTCATGCGATTCATGCGTATTTTGCGGCCTTTGTAGGTGCGCCCGTCAACAGCGCGCATCATTTGGTTGGCAACATTTTGCTCCACTTCTACAATGCTGTGAATAGACCTTAGGTCAATATGCCCCAACACGTCTTTTTTTAATCCGCTCATATCTAAAATAAACTGCAGAAAACTGGCCTTGTAAAACCCGTCTTTTATACCTAAGTTTACAAAAAGGGTAGTATATTGTTGGTCGCCCCCAAAAGAGCGCCCTTTGGTATCGCGCGAGGCTTTTTTGTCTTTTCGGGTTTCTGTTCTAATGTTAAGGTCTTCGGCATTCTCGTAATAGCGCAGAAACCGGTCAAACTCAAGGGCGGCCAAGCGTTTCAGGATTTCGGTTTTGCTCATGTCGGCTACTCTTTCTTCCAACATGGGCATGTAGGTTTCGTAATCGCCATGGCTAATGTCGGTATTGAGCATTCTGTCCATGAAATGAAAGAACTGTTTGCGGCACACATCTTTACCGCTGGGAATTTCCAATTTATGAAAAGGTGCCTGTACAAAACGCTCGGCCTGTATGAGGCGGTTTTTATCTTTGGGCCCTATAATTGACATGCACACACCCGTGTTACCTGCTCTGCCGGTGCGTCCGCTGCGGTGGGTGTAAACTTCGGGGTCATCGGGTAGTTCGTAATTAATTACGTGAGTTATTCCCTGCACATCAATACCGCGGGCGGCCACATCGGTGGCAATGAGCAGTTGCAGGCTCTTTTCTCTAAACTCCTGCATTACCTTATCGCGCTGTGCCTGACTAAGATCGCCATGCAGCGCGTCAACATCATAGCCTTCGCGTACTAAACGGGCGGTTATATCTTGTACATCGGCGCGGGTGCGGGCAAAAATAAGGGCGTACATGCCCGGATGAAAATCAATAAGACGTTTAAGCGCTTCGTATCGGTGCTGCTGCGAGGTAAGGTAGTATTGATGGTCAATATTTACATTGGCGGTATTAATTTTACCAATGGTAATTTCCAAAGGTTTGTGCATAAACTGCCGGCTTACCTGTTTTACTTCGGGGGGCATGGTGGCGCTAAAGAGCCAGGTGCATTGCCGCTGCGGAGTGTGCTTCAGTACAAACTCAATATCTTCCCTAAAACCCA
Source organism: Sphingobacteriales bacterium TSM_CSS (assembly GCA_002212985.1). Taxonomy (GTDB): domain Bacteria; phylum Bacteroidota; class Bacteroidia; order Chitinophagales; family UBA2359; genus UBA2359. Next base: position 17,590 of record NBMY01000089.1, on the reverse strand, counting down.
TGTTAAGCATTTCATCGGCTTCGTCGAGTACTACGTATTGGATATTGTTTAGGTTAATAGCCTGACGTTCTATAAGGTCAATAAGGCGGCCGGGCGTGGCAGTTACTAATTGCACACCGGCTTTTATATCTTTTATTTGTGTGTAAATAGGCGCACCGCCATATACGGCCACGGTTTTAACCTGCGGTAAAAAGCGGCTGTACTGCTCCAGGTCTTTTACAATTTGCATGCACAGCTCGCGGGTTGGGCAAATAATGAGCGCCTGCGGATAGCGCAAATCGGGGGTAACCATTTGCAGCAGTGGCAGCCCGAAGGCGGCGGTTTTTCCGGTTCCGGTTTGCGCAAGTCCTACCAAATCACAATTGCCCTGCAATACTGCCGGAATAGTTTGCTCTTGTATGGGGGTAGGTTGGGTAAAGCCAAGGGCTTTTACCGCTTTTAAAAGAGGCTCAGATAAGCCTAATTGGTCAAATGTCATTGTATGTGGTTAAATTTTTGCAAAGGTACGTTTATTTTGCCGTATTATGGCTTTTTAAGCCATTGTTCTAAGTGTGTACCATGCTATTGTATGTTTTTTGGCATGCGCACAGGGTTTTGGTAGGTATTTTGCCCGGTAAATGCTGTATATTTGCCTTTCTGTTTTTTAATTCTGAAAAATAGCTAATGTTATGAAAACGCAGTTTACCTTGCAATACCAATATAACCATTGGGCAAACCGGCAAATTTTTGAAGCCATGCAGCAAATGAGCGGCAACCTGCCTCCTGATATTGTTCTGCTTGCCTCTCACATTATTGAAGCACAGGAAATTTGGTTGCAACGCATTGTGCCGGTAAGTAATCCTATTACAGGCGTGTGGGACCCCCTGCCGCTTGAAGTGTTGATGCAGCGCGAAGCAGAAAACAGCGCCCGATGGCTGCAATTTATTGCCAACCAACCCCCCGATGCCGACTGGTACCAGACCATTACCTATACCAACACACAGGGCAAGGCTTTTAACAACCCGTTGGTGCATATTATGACTCATGTGGTAAACCATGCCACTTACCACCGGGGGCAAATTAACATGCGGCTGCGACAACTGGGTTTCAACCCTATTGTAACCGATTTTATTGCCTACGCCCGATTGCTATAACCCCTGTTTTTTTCCGATTTTTTTTCCAACACTTTAAACGTGGAGTATTATGTTGTATCGCCCTTGTTTACCGGTTGTTTTTATATTGTTTGCCGCTTTTATTTTTGCCGCCATGACCGATAAAGCCGCCTACCGCATTTTTACCAAAGATGGTAAACCCGCCAACTACGACGACCTTCTTAAAACCGCCCAAAATGCCGACATTGTGTTGTTTGGTGAACTGCATAACAACCCCATTGCACATTGGCTGCAATTAGAACTTACCAAAGACCTGTATCAAACCGCGGCTGCCAACTTAGTGTTGGGTGCCGAAATGTTTGAAGCCGATAACCAATTGTTGCTAAGCGAGTACCTTGCCGGGCAAATAAGCCAGAAAAGTTTTGAAGACGAAGCCCGGTTGTGGAAAAACTACACCACCGATTACAAACCATTGGTAGAATTTGCAAAAACAAACAACCTGCCATTTATTGCTACCAACATACCCCGAAGATATGCTTCGGCTGTATTTAACGGCGGGTTAGATATTCTTGCCACATTTAGCCCCGAAGCGCAACAATACATAGCACCCTTGCCCATCAGCATTGACCTTACCCTGCCCGGCTACCAGTCTATGCTGGATATGGGTGGGCATGGCGGCAGCAATGCACTAAATATGCCCAAAGCGCAGGCAGTTAAAGATGCCACCATGGCGCATTTTATACTTAAAAATCTGCAAAAAGGCAAACATTTTATACACTACAACGGCGCTTATCACTCCAACAACTACGAGGGCATTGTTTGGTATTTGCGAAAACAAAATCCCGCACTGAAAATAGTTACTATTTCATGCACCGAACAGCCCGATGTGGCTACGCTGAATGAGGAAAATAAAAACATAGCCGATTTTATTATCTGCACACCCGAAAACATGACCAAAACCCACTAACAAGAGAATAACCCGAGTTTTATTTTAGATTTTGTCCGCTTCTGCTTTTCTTACAATTTCTTACGGCATTATCGGGTGATTGCTGCATATGAGTTACATACCCAATTCATTCTTAATGTAATCATCAAGACAGTTGAGGCGTTCTTTGGAGTAGGGGTGGGTTCTTATGATCTTTTCCATGAGGTCATACGATTCTTTTTCGTCCATTTTTTCAAAAAAGCGCAATCCTTTGCGGGGGTTGTAGCCGGCTTTGGCGGTAAGTGTTGCCCCGCCGCGGTCGGCATCATATTCATCTATTTGTCCAAACGGGGCAGAAATGAGTAAGCCAAGGTTTGCCGCAACATCGCCGTATCCGTAAGAGTCGAAAAGGGTATGCCCCAAAACCATTTTTTGTACTTTGCGTATAGAGTGGCGGTTGTCAATATGGGCAATTTCGTGGGCAATTACAAAAGCCAGTTCATCTTCCGATTCGGTCCAATCTACCATTTTTGAGGTAACATACAAATGTCCGCCAGCTACCGAAAAAGCATTGAGGGTTTTAGGGTCATCAATAACGTGTATGGTGTAGGTAATGCCCGGTCGTTTTACATTTTTGGTCAGTTTTTTTACAATGCCATCTAAATAAGCTTGTTTGTTGTACTTTTTAATAATTTTGTTTTCCTTGTACATATTTTGGTTCAGCGTATCGCCAATTTTCATTTCATCGGCTTCCGAAATGGGAAACTGGTCAACGGCATAGTTTTCCCACTCTTTTGCCCAGGAATACCAAGATTCAACGGTATCATCGGGGTTGCACTGAGCATGAAGCAGCGGCACGGCGGCAAACAGAAGCAAAACAAAGCAACAAACAGATTTCATGGACAAATGGGTTAAATGAAAATTAAGAACGGTAAATGGCAGCAGTTTAGTAGATTTTGGGACATATTTTTTACAATTTAAAACAGGTTATCTGTGTTTAGATGAAAGACAAAGGTACAAGTTTAACCTTAAAACAGCCAACTGCTGGTAAAATGCAAAAATAAAAGCCTGCTAACTCCGGCTATTTGCCCGAAAAGCCATATTATTGCAAGGAATTAGCCAATTCTATTTAACCCGTTTACATGGACACCCGATTTGCCCGCCTTCTTTTATATAAAGACCAACAGGTTTTGCGCCGTCTTGCTGTAAAAGCCGATTTTAAAGGCAGCATTACCATAGGCAGGCAGGGGTTTGGTGCGGTTATTGATTTGCCCGGAAGCTATATTTCGCGCAAACATGCCGAAATTGTAGTTACCGACAATGCCGAATTGATGATACGCGATTTGGGCAGCACCGGCGGAACCTTTGTAAACAGCACCCGTATAGAAGAAGCCATTTTGCGCAATGCCGATGAAATTGTTTTCAGTACGGCCAACGATGGCTATAAATTAGTGGTTGAACTGCTATTGCCCTCACCAACCGATGCGAAACAGGCAACAGACAAGCGGCAGGAGGGTAGCGGGGTGGTAAAACCCCCTATGCCCAAAGGCATGACCGTTAGCGGACGCGATACCTCAGATATTGCCAAACTGCTCGAAAATAAATCGGAAATTACCATTGGACGTTCACAGGAGGCCGATATTTGCCTGCCCCAACTCACCATAACCCGCCAACATGCCGTCATAAAAAAATATCCCAATGGCAAATACACCATTACCGACCTCGACTCGCGGAACGGCACTTTTGTAAATGGCAAGCGCATTGCACAGGAAACAGATATTACGCCCAATGACGATATATTTATAGGCAGTTACAAATTCAGGCTTACCAAACCTGCCGAAGACATAAGGCGAAAAAATGCCATTATTGCCGATGCACTGAACCGAAAGGTAAACAACGGTAAAACTACCATTCTGCACGATATTAAATTCCGCATTCCGTCTCAGGAGTTTGTGGCGGTGATGGGGCCGTCGGGCTGCGGTAAATCTACCCTTCTCAAAGCCCTTAACGGCGATGCTCCTGCCACTACCGGCAAGGTACTCATTCACGGTTTCGACCTGTATGAAAACTATGATTACCTTAAACGCATGATTGGCTATGTGCCGCAAGATGATATTGTACACCGAGAACTGAACGTGGAAAACTCGCTTTATTATGCCGCAAAATTGCGCCTTTCGGGCGATGTTACCGAAGAAGACATTCGGAATAAAATTGATGAAGTACTTTCCAACCTCAATATTAACGACCCCGAAATTAGAAAACGCAGGGTTGGCGACCTTTCGGGTGGGCAGCGAAAACGCGTTTCTATTGCCGTTGAATTGCTTACCGACCCATCTATCTTGTTTTTAGACGAACCTACTTCGCCCTTAGACCCCGAAACCATTGAAGATTTTTTGCTTTGTGTGCGCGGACTGACGCAGAAAGGCACCACAGTGCTTATGGTTACCCACAAACCCGATGACCTGTATTATGTGGACAAGGTTATTTTCCTTTCAAAAGGCGGATATCTTACCTATTACGGCTCAAAAGACAACTACCTCGAGTTTTTTGATGCCCGAAACGTAATTGAAGTATATGCCAAAAACGGAACCGTTGAACAGGGAATTGAGTGGGCAAACAAACTGCGCGGTTTGTACCCTGTTTCGGGCGAAATTCACCGGCCCAACAAAGAGGTGGACAAAGTTCGCGACGAATCGTTTTTTAAACAGTTGTTCTGGTTAACCGTGCGTTATTTTAACATAAAAACCAATGATCGGCTTAACACCCTTATTTTGCTGGCACAGGCACCCATTATTGCCGGTTTGGTTGCCCTTATTTTTGACGAACTGGAGTTGAGCGTGTTATTTTTAATGGCCATTTCGGCCGTTTGGTTTGGCACCAATAATGCCGCCAAGGAAATTGTGGGCGAACTGCCCATTTACCGCCGCGAGCGCATGTTTAACCTTAAAATAATGCCCTACCTGTTTTCAAAAATACTGGTCTTGGGCTTTTTTTCCTTTATACAGGTGCTCAGTTTTGTGGCTATTGTTTTTTATACGGTTGGCAACGATTCGGTACACATGAACAATTACTGGGGGTATGTGGGCGTTATGTTTTACCTTGCATTTTCGGCCACCTTGCTGGGATTGCTGGTTTCGGCCATGGTAAGCAATACCGAAAAGGTAATGACCGTAATTCCCATTGTATTAATACCGCAAATTATTTTATCGGGGGTAATTACCGCTATACCCGAAGATAGTGCAGCAGAAATAGTGAGCTACGGCATGTTATCGCGCTGGGGAACCGAAAGTTTTGGCTATGTGCAGGACTCCATACGCAGCTACATGGCAGACCCGCTTTGCCCCGATGAACTTATTTACCGCACCGTAAACGCAGTAGAATTTTTAAACCTGCCCGGTTCCTTTGTTCACAATGCCATAGATGCTTTTTCACTTCACGATGTTATGACTGTGCCCCAAAAATTGTCGGCCAACCTGTGGGCAATTACCGTCTTGAACGTATTGGTATTTATTGCTCTTGTAGTTGCCATGAAAAGGAAAGACAGTGTGTAAAACAGTCAAACTTAGTAAAGCCGCTTGTAGTTACTGGCAGCCAACAGGTTCCATAGAAGCAATCCAATCGCGAATTAACTGCAACCCTTCGGTATGAATAACCGAGCGCCCCAATTCGGGCATTTGCACGTCAAGGTCAACCGAGTTCATGCGGTAGATAAGAATAGACTCATCGGGTTTACCGGGCACAATGCTGTATTGCAGCCCACCCGAACCCTGTCCGGCGGCAACCGGCGGTTTGCAAATTCCCATGGCATAGGCATTGGTTTCTAACCAAGACAAGGATAACCCCGAATTGTTGGCCGGCCCGTTGGGGTTGTGGCAATGGGCGCAGTTGGTGTCTAAATATGCGCGGGCGCGTTGTTCAAGCGTGCCCGATGAGGGGTTGTTCCAAGCCGGCGTGGCGGGAGCATTGGCAGGGTTGGGCGCACCGGTAAGGTAGCCGGTTTCGGTCCATTTCTGCAATTGGTTCATACTGCCGGTGGGGTAGGGGTAGGCGTGGTTAAGGTGCCGGGCTTTGGGACCCAACGGCACAAACTGCCCCGAAAGACTATGGCAACCCTTGCACTCGTTTTTGTTTGGTATAAGGAAGTGGGCGTTTTGCGGTTGCCCCGCTTCATTTACCCAACTTACCGGCACCGATTTTCCAACTAATGAAAAGGTGGCTTCGGTTTGCTCTTCATTCCAAATATAATCATATGGCTCCCAGCCGGCGCTGTGTTTTACCAGCAGGCGGGTTTCAATAATGCGGCGCCCCTGTGAAGTATCGGCCTCGTTGTTTTGGTAGTAAAAAGTTTTAATAAGCACGGTTCCAACCGGAAACTCAAAGGCATTGTTTTCGTTATAAGCAGCGCTGCTGCCTTCGGGCATATACACATACCGGGCTTTATGTGCATAATCTGAAAAAAGCGGACTGTTTAAGTCATAGGGCAGCACTTTTTCATTTGGAATCATATCGGCAATATTGCCCGAAAAAAAGTGATATTCCGATAATTTGGTGTAGGGCAGTTTGTTGAGTTGCACATTGGGCTTTGTGGGGTCAATGGAATCTTCTTTGTTGCAGGATGAATAGCCCAACCATATTGATAACAGCAGTAAGATGAGTAAAGGTGAAACAGCGTTAATCTTCATACTCCAAAGTGTAAAGAGTGTCCGGTAAATAAAATGAGTTAAGTTGTTTGGTTTTAAAAACCGGCTCAATATCGGGTAAAACTGCGAATAGTCCAATTTAATTTCAAAAAAAGCATCAGCCCATTATTGAATATAATCATCTGATTGATACTTTAGTCAGTCAATCTGCTAATAATTTCGGTACAAACATCCTCAAGGGATTTGTTATGTGTATATACCGTTATTTTGGCTAATTTGTTATCAACGGCATTATGTATGTAGCGCAAATTTTGTTCATTGGCAAGGCGTATTTCGTCAGTTTCTCTGTGTTTACCCCGCTCGGTCATTCGGTAATTTAAAATTTGAATAGATTCTTCCAGATTTTCTGTAGGCATTAGTAAAACCAGATTATTTACGGGCGCAAAAAGTTCCTTAAGCCGTGTTCTTTCAATTTCGTTTTCGTAATAAGTTTGGCCGGCACCGCAGTCAATAATGCCATTAGGGAACTCCTTTAGTACGTTCTCTATCGTGTATAGGTCAAATTGCTCCCAATATTTAGCCAAACCCGGCAATCCGTATTCTTCATAAATATTGTTGCCTTTTACCTCGCTATAGCCGAGCTTATAGTAGTAGTACCATTTCATTTTGTCAAGCGGCAGGTGTTGCATATCTAACATTTCGGCCACTTCCTGTGCTACCGTACTTTTGCCGGCACACATGGGTCCAAGAAAGACTATTTGTTTGTGCATAGTGCAGATTTTATAGGTTTAGTTTTTATGTCTTAAAATTATTCAAAAGCCTGTCTTAGCTCGTTAAAGAAACGCTCTATGAGGCGCATTTTTTTGGTTATAATGTTTGCAGTTCCCTGCATACCATATTTAAAGTTGAGTGTTTTGTGGGTAGTTGTTTGCAATTTATGGGGCAGCGTAACCTGTATTTTATACAGACTGTCGGCGCTTACATCAGAAATTGAAGTAACTGTGCCTATAACCAGGCCAAATTCCTTTTTCGGGTAGCTGTCTAATTCTATATGCACTGTTTGCCCTTCATGCACTTTACCTGCTCCCGACTGTGGTATAAAAAGCTCGCCGTAAACATCCTTGTTGCCATCTTTGGGTATTATGGTGGCTATTTCCTGTTCGGTTCTTATAAAAGTATTTTCCTTTGTAAACTGAGTATAGTTAAGGGTGCCGCTTACCGGAGCTTTAAGCAGGTAGCGGTCTTCCCAAATACTTATTTGGCTTTTAATCAGGTAGTATGCATCTGAAGTCAGGCTTTTTACATCGCTCAAATTATCGGTTTGCGAAAAATTAAGTTCGGCAATTTCTTTTTGCAAAGCAAGTATTTGACTGTTGTTTTGGTCAATGGAATTGCTTATTTCTCTTACTTCGTTTTCTTTTTGCTGCAATTCGCGTTCCTGTTGTTCCAGTTCTACCTTTGAAATGGCACCCTGTTGAAAAAGGGTCAGGTAGCGATTGTTGTAGTTGTTTCGGGCTGTATATAGCATGTTCTGCCGGCTTTTTAGCTGCTGATTGAGTTTGTCGGACATGCTTCTGTATTCCGAAATTTGTTTTTCAATAAATTCCTGTTTTACCATATTTGCCGTGCCCGATGTGCCCGAAAGTTGTTGCTTTTTAATTGACCCGATTAATTCGTTCAGATAAGGCTGTAACTCACCTAACTGCCAGCCTTGTACACTTAACCTTGTAATGCCCGACGGGTAGGCAGGGTCAATAGTGGCGAGTGCGGTTTTTAAGGCCGTTACATCGGTATAAGATGCCGTATTTTGTATATAGGCTATCATATCGCCTGCTATAACGTTGGCTTTATCGGGCAAAAAAAGATGAAGGGCACCACTGCTGCGGCAAACAACCGGAGCAGGAGCATTTGCCGTATTAAGGGTAATTCTGCCATGTATCACATCGGGGTACTTAATAAACCAGGTCATCATAAACAGCGCCATAACCGTAAGAAAAATAACGGTAATTCCCCATCGGATAAGCCAATGCGGAATTTGAGTAAGAATATCGCTTACTTCATAACTGTAAATGCTTTCTTCGGTATATTGTATTTCGTCTGGCATAAATGTTGTTTTGCAGGTTGTCGGGTATCCTCAATATTTAGGGAAACAACTCTTTAATGTTTCCAGATAATAACATCAGGTTGAGTTCGGCTACCTTTAGCTCATAAATGGCTTGTAGTCGGGCAGATTGGGCTTTGTTAAATTCTGCCAACAGATTGCGATATTCCAAAAAGTTGCTAAACCCCGTATTGTAACGTTGCTCAGACAATTTGAGCGTTGCAGATGTAACCGCAATTATTTTGTCTTGCAGAACAATTAAATTAAGTTGTCGGTCATAAACGGCTAAATAATTATTTAACTGGCTTTTTAGTACCTGTGCCGCATTTTGCAGCCGAAATTCAGCTATTTTCTCATTAAACAAAGACTGCCTGAGCGCCCGTTTTCTGTTATTACCATCCCAAATAGGAACATTAAGACTAAATCCGAAATTGAAGTTGAGGTCGCCCCCGGTTTCGGCAGGCAGGTTTGAAAACCTTATGCGGTTTACCCCCTGTGAAAAACCGGCATTGGCCGATAAAGCGGGAAGCAAAGCGGCTTTATTTAGGCGTGTATTGGTTTTTACCAAATTATAATCTACCAGCAGTTGTTTATACTCGGCATTGTTGGAGAGTATTTGTTGCGATATTGAATTTTTAAGGTAGTCCATCGGTTTATATTGCAGTGGGTCTGTAAGATGAAGGGGCGCTGTTTCTGTGTCAATACCTAAAGCCAGTCCAAGTTCAATCATTGCCAGTTCATAGGCATTTTGCTCGGTATATACTGCGGCAGAATCGCTCAGAAACGCAATTTCAAATTGGCCGAGGTCGAACTGGCTTATTGTGCCTAATTTTTTTTGGTTGCTTGCATTGTTATATCTAAGTTTAGAAAAATCAAAGACTTGTTTTGCGGCCTCTAATTTCTCTTTTTGCATAAGCACTTTGTAGTAGCTAAGCGCCGCATTTAAAGCAGTTGCCTGCCGTTGTATTTCATAAGCGGCTTCGGCTTTTTGTTGAGTAAGTTGCAGGCGTTCTTTGTTTATGATAAATTTTAGACCGTCAAAAACCACATAACCCATATTTACCGAAATATTAGCCGAACTGTTTGTGTAAAAGCCGTTGGCAAATTCAATAGCATTGTCAATTCGGTTTATATAGTTGCTTTGCGACAACTGCGCATTTACCGACGGAAAAGCCCCGCTTGCAGCAAGGGTGTTGTTTGTTTCGGCAATCTTTATTTCGGTATTGGCAATTTTTACCTGCAAATTGTTGTTAAGCGCCAGTGCAACTGCCTCTTTTAACGAAAGGTTATGCTGTGCACAAAGCTTTTGGCCGCAACACAGTACCACAGCTAACAGAGGCAGGTAAAAAAATAGGCACTTCATTTTTTAGTTTTTACTTTTCGGTTTTTGGCAGGTAGTAAAATTCAGCCTTCTTTGTCAGGCTCCCAATTCTAATTGATTTTTAATGAGGTGGAAATAGTGTTGTTTTAATCCTACCAATTCGGCATGGGTACCGCCTTCTACAATTTCTCCTTTATTGAGTACTATAATTTGGTCGGCATTTTTTACCGTACTAAGCCGATGTGCTACCACAACTACGGTTCGTCCTTTGAAAAACTTTTCCAGATTTTGCATAATTACTTTTTCGTTGTTGGTGTCTAAGGCACTTGTAGCTTCGTCAAAAAACAGGTACTGCGGGTCTTTATATACTGCCCGGGCAATAAGAATGCGTTGTTTTTGCCCCTGGCTAAGCCCAAGTCCCTCTGAGCCTATTTTGGTATGCACGCCCATAGGCAACTGGTCAATAAACTCGTGTATGTTAGCTATCTTCAAAGAGTGCATAAGCCTGTCGGTTTCAATGCGCTCTGCCCCGGGTGCAATATTACGGGCTACGGTATCGGAGTATATAAACCCGTCTTGCATTACCACACCACATTGCTGCCGCCACCAGCCGCTGTGAAAATTTTCTATAGGTGTGTTACCTATCAGAATTTGCCCCTGAGTAGGTGGGTAAAATTTGAGCAACAGTTTCAAAAGGGTTGTTTTACCGCTTCCGCTTGCCCCTACTATGGCGGTTATTTTACCCTGTGGAATTAACAAATCAACATTGTCAAGGGCTTTGGGCGAGGAGGCACCGCCATATTGAAAACTAAGATTGCGCAGGTAAATATGTTTGTTGTCGGGCAATCGGGTTAGTTTTGTAATGTTATCGGGGTCTTCATCTTCTTTGTTTCTAACTACACTAAGTCGCTCAAAACTAATTTTCGCATCCTGCGCGCGACTTATAAAATCAATCAGTTGCTCAAGCGGCGAGTTTACCTGCCCTACAATATATTGCACGGCCAGCATGGTTCCTAAGGTTATTTGCCCGTCAATAACCGATTTTGCAGCTATGTAAGAAATAAGTATATCTTTAAGTCTGTTGATAAAAAAAGCGCCTATTTGTTGGTATTGTTTAAGCGCAAGGCTTTCAACATTTACCTTAAAAACCTGTGCCCTTATGCGCTCCCACTCCCAGCGTTTTTGTTTTTCGCAGTTGTTTAGTTTAATATCCTGCATGGCCTGCAACATTTGCACCATTGTGTTTTGATTGCTCGATAAACGTTCGAACAGTTTAAAATCGAGGTTGCGGCGGTAGCGCAGGAAAAAGCTAATCCAAATGAGGTAAAAAACAGACCCGATAAGAAAAATGGTAAAAATACTGGGGCTGAAAACAGCCAATACAAACCCGAAAATGACCAAATTGAGCAGAGAGAAAAAAATGCTCAGGGTAGAAATGGTTAGAAAATTTTCTATGCGGGAGTGGTCCGATATGCGTTGCAGAATGTCGCCGGTTACGCGCGTATCGAAAAAGGAAATAGGCAGCCGCATAAGCTTCCTTAAAAAATCGGAAATAAGCGCAATGTTTATGCGCGAACTTACATGAAGCAGCACCCAGCTTTGAATAAAGTTGGTGGCCGTTTGCGCACAAAAAAGTAAGAGTTGCGCTAATAAAATAAGGTTAACAAAACCAATGTCGCGGTAGTCAATACCTCGGTCAACAATAGACTGGGTTAAAAAAGGAAAAATAAGTTGCAAAACGCTGCCCAGCAAAATGCCCAGCACCAATTGCAACATGTACGATTTGTAGGGCCTGAGGTAGTTAAGGAAATAACCCATCTCCTGATGCGGCTGAGTGCCCGAACTGTCGGTATCGTCTTTTGTATAAAATTCAGGGGCGGGCTCCAGCAGCAAAATTACGCCGGGCTTTTCGGTGTCATAGTTTTTTCCTAACCACCCATCCATAAATTCTTTATGCGTATAATTTACCAATCCGTGCGCAGGGTCGGCTACCCTAACTTTCGTGTTGCTTATTTCATACACTACCACAAAATGTTTTTGCCGCCAGTGTGCAATACATGGCAGTGGAGCTTGTGTAAGCAGGGTAAACGGAATTTGTACCGCTAAACTACGCAAACCTATGGCCTCGGCGGCTTCGCTAATGCCCAGCAGCGATACCCCGTAGCGGGTTAAATGGCTTTGCTCACGCAAAAATTCGAGGGAGTAGTTTTTACCATGATGCTTTGCCACCATACGCAGGCAGGTGGGGCCGCAATCAAAACTGTCGAGTTGTCTGAAAAAGGGAAATTTTTTACCCATAACAGTGTAAAGCAAGCAAATACATTGCCAAATTGTAACAGTTTGTGTTTTAGGAAATGTTTTGTTTTGCCCTATATACGCATAGCCTTATTAAGTATCCGATTGTCGTAAAACCGGTGCAACAAACAGATGATATGCCTGCATTTGTAAGCTTGTGCAATAATTTAAGGTATAACTATACCGTTACGGTTACCAGCACAGACGGTTGTACGGCCACCCTTAACAGAACCGTAAATATATCGTGCGCAACCTACAACGGAGCGCAGTGTTTTATTGGTACCGACAATCCTGCGCAGGTTGCGGCACAATCGATTTGGATCATTAACCCCAACAATACCGTTACCATTCGTACTACTTTGTCCAAAACATTTGTTGACAATACCTATGGTACCAATGCTATTGGCTGGCCAAGCGGTCACAGTTTCAGCAACCTTACCGGTTCCGACCAGTTGCAGTTGGCGTTATATGATGCCAGCAATGTTAAGAAACTGGAGTTTAAGATGGACTATATCAGTTCCAGCAGCGCAGCACCGTCGGGTTATAAAAGTTTAGGTGTTACCGGCGGCGACGGCAATATGATATTGGGCAGTGCATCAAATGTTCTCAACGTTGTTACATCGTTAGATGCAAACTTTAACCAATACGGCTATGTGCTTACCTCAAATTCGCCGGCCACCAACAGCACCTACGCACCCAACGCCAGTTATCCTAACTGGATTTACGATGTATGGTATGAAGTTACGGTAAGTTTATCGGCATTTTCGCCTTCGGGTTTTGGCGGGGTAAATATTACCGGCGTACATGCCAGCCCCAGCAAAACGGGCGACAACAGCGAACCTGTTACGCCAATTTGCTGTAATATACCGTCTCCGCCCATTAACGGCAGTGTTTCTATTAACTGCGGACAAAGCGTTACGCTTACTGCATCGGGCGGAAGTGCTTACCTCTGGAGCACAGGTGCAAATACGGCATCTATTACCGTATCGCCTACTGTTACCACTACTTATTCGGTTACGGTAACAAGCGCCGGTGGATGTACTTCATCTACCAATAAAACCGTAACTGTTGGGCCGTGTGTGAATTGTGGCGATATTACAGGCGGTCAAATAAATGGCAACCAAACTATTTGCCCGGGCGGAGATCCCGCTATGTTAACCAACGTTGCCCCTGCCACTACCACTTATTCGGGTGGGGTTAAATACCAGTGGTATTGTTTTGTAGGCGCCAGCGCTCCGGCTAATATTTCATCGGCCACTATTATTACGGGCGCTACTTCTTCTACCTATGACCCCCCGGCAGGCAGCGTAACCGCTAAAAAATGGTTTATTCGCCTTGCCGCTCCCAACGACCCCACCTGCACTACTTACAGCGGGCAAAGCAATTGGGTAGCTGTTGATGTGGGAACTATTCCTGCCACCCCCAACGGCGCTACTACCGGCAGCAACGTTTGCCCGGCTACTACGGTAAATCTTGCTACCTTGCAACCGGCATCGCCCAGCACACCGGGCGGCACGTTTGAATGGCATACCAACAACGGACCAGCTTCTCCTTTTGTAAGTAATCCGGCAGCAGTTGGCGCAGGTACTTATTACCTGTTCGAAAAATCGGCAGCCGGTTGCTACAGTCCTCCAAAAATGGTAACCATTACCATAAACTCCTGCCCTATACCCTCACTTACCATTAATGATGTAACGGTAAATGAAAGCGCAGGCGTTGCCACGCTGCAAATATGTGCATCAACCACCAGTACATTGCCCATTACCGTTACCTACAGCACCCTCAACGGCACCGCCCTAGCGGTGGTAGATTACACCTTTACAACCGTCACTGCACTTATTCCGGCCGGACAGACTTGTGTAAACATTACTATTCCTATTACCGATGATTTTGTGAGCGAACCTACAGAATTTTTTACTGTAAACCTTACCAGCTCCAACAATGCTTCCATTGCCGACCCGCAAGGCGTGGTTACCATTTTAGATAACGACAATCCAACCCCCTCGCTTACCATTAACGATGTTACGGTAAATGAAAATGCAGGCATTGCCACTTTGCAAATTTGTGCTTCGGCTGCAGCCACTTCACCTATTACCGTGCAATATACTACTGCCAATGCTACTGCGCTGGCCGGTTTAGACTATACGACTACCAGCGCCTCCGCCACCATTCCGGTAGGTCAAACCTGCGTAAACGTTACCTTCCCTATTATTGATGATAACGTACTGGAGCCCACCGAAACCTTTAATGTAAATCTTGCCAACCCCAACAATGCTACTATTGCCGACCCGCAAGGCGTAGTAACTATTTTAGACAATGATACTACACCGCCTTCGCTTACCATAAACGACATTACAGTTAATGAAAGCGCCGGTACCGCAACTTTGCAAATTTGTGCTTCTTATGCACCCGGCTCGCCTGTTACCGTTCAATACACCACTGCCAATGCTACTGCACTGGCCGGTTTAGATTACACGGCAACCACGGCAACGGCCACCATTCCGGCAGGGCAGACCTGCGTAAACGTTTCGTTCCCGATCATTAACGATACCAACCCCGAACCCACCGAAACGTTTAACGTAAACCTGACCAACCCCACCAATGCCACCATAGCCGACCCGCAAGGTGTGGTGACCATTTTAGACAACGACACGCCGCCCTGCCTGGTAAGCATTGAAATTACCGGCAAAACCTGCAACAACAATGGCACCCCTTCTAACCCCAACGACGATACCTATACCTTTGTATTAACCGTATTTGGCGCAGGAACAGGCAGTACGTGGGAAGGTAGTTTCAACAATGTTGCTTTGGGTGTTTACCAATTTGGCCCTACTCCTTATAACACGCCGGTTCCTTTGGGGCCGTTCCCTGCAGGGCCTTTTACCGGCGGGCCGTCTGTTCCGCCACTGTATTTCCCCAACGGGCTGGACATCAACATCAACGTATATGATTCAGGCAACACTTCCTGTTCGGCCAGTACTGTGGTAACCTCGCCCGGACCTTGCTCCAACGTTTTACCCAGCCTCACCATTAACGATGTTACGGTAAATGAAAGCGCCGGTACAGCCACGTTGCAAATCTGTACTTCGGCAGTTAGCGGCTCACCCATTACCGTTACCTATACTACCGCAAATGCTACTGCCATTGCCGGTTTAGATTATACGGCAACCACGGCAACGGCCACCATTCCGGCAGGGCAGACCTGCGTAAACGTTTCGTTCCCAATCATTAACGATACCAACCCCGAACCCACCGAAACGTTTAACGTAAACCTGACCAACCCCACCAATGCTACCATAGCCGACCCGCAGGGTGTAGTGACCATATTAGACAACGACACGCCGCCGCCCTCGCTTACCATTAACGATGTTACGGTAAATGAAAGCGCCGGCACTGCCACGCTGCAAATTTGCGCTTCCTCAGCAAGTACCACACCCATTTCGGTTGTATATACTACTGCCAACGCCAGCGCACAATCGGGATTGGATTATACTGCTATCAGCACTACCGCCACCATTCCGGCAGGGCAGACCTGCGTAAACGTTTCGTTCCCGATCATTGACGATACCAACCCCGAGCCCACCGAAACGTTTAACGTAAACCTGACCAACCCCACCAATGCTACCATAGCCGACCCGCAGGGTGTAGTGACCATATTAGATAACGACACGCCGCCGCCCTCTCTTACCATTAACGATGTTACGGTAAATGAAAACGCCGGCACTGCCACGCTGCAAATTTGTGCATCATCGGCAAGTACCTCGCCCATTTCGGTTGTATATACTACTGCCAACGCCAGCGCACAATCGGGATTGGATTATACCGCCATCAGCACCACCGCCACCATTCCGGCAGGGCAGACCTGCGTAAACGTTTCGTTCCCGATCATTGACGATACCAACCCCGAACCCACCGAAACGTTTAACGTAAACCTGACCAACCCGACCAATGCTACCATAGCCGACCCGCAGGGTGTGGTGACCATATTAGATAACGACACGCCGCCGCCCTCTCTTACCATTAACGATGTTACGGTAAATGAAAACGCCGGCACTGCCACGCTGCAAATTTGTGCATCATCGGCAAGCACCTCACCCGTTTCGGTTGTATATACTACTGCCAACGCCAGCGCACAATCGGGATTGGATTATACCGCCATCAGCACCACCGCCACCATTCCGGCAGGTCAAATCTGTGTGAACGTAACCTTCCCGATAATTGACGATTTGGTGGCAGAACCTACCGAAACGTTTAACGTTAACCTGAGCAACCCGACGAATGCTACCATAGCCGACCCGCAAGGTGTAGTGACTATTTTAGACAATGACTCACCTACGCCTACGTTGGTTATTAATGATGTAACCGTAAACGAAAATGCCGGCACAGCCACACTGCAAATTTGTGCTTCGGCTACTTCGTTCCTGCCTATTACGGTTATATATACTACTGCCAACGCCAGCGCACTTTCGGGTATAGATTATACTGCCATCAGTAGTACCGCCACCATTCCGGCCGGTCAAACCTGTGCAAATGTAACTTTCCCGATAATTGATGATTTGGTAGCTGAACCTACCGAAAACTTCAATGTAAACCTGTCCAACCCGACGAATGCCACCATAGCCGACCCGCAGGGCGTAGTGACCATTTTAGACAACGACTCGCCGCCGCCTACGCTTAGCATCAATGATATAACAGTGAATGAAAACGCCGGCACAGCAACGCTGCAAATTTGTGCATCATCAGCCAGTATTTCTCCTATTACCGTTATATACACTACTGCCAACGCCAGCGCACTTTCGGGTATTGACTATACTGCTATCAGCAGTACTGCTACCATTCCGGCCGGTCAAACCTGTGCAAATGTTACCTTCTCTATCATTGACGACTTAGTAGCAGAACCTACTGAGAGTTTCAATGTAAACCTGACCAACCCCACCAATGCTACGATAGCCGACCCGCAGGGTGTGGTGACCATATTAGATAACGACACGCCGCCGCCCTCGCTTACCATTAACGATGTTACGGTAAATGAAAGCGCAGGCACTGCTACGCTGCAAATTTGTGCTTCGGCAGCGAGCACGTCTCCAATATCGGTAATATATACCACTGCCAACGGTTCTGCACAATCGGGTTTAGATTATACGGCTATCAGCGCTACAGCCACCATTCCGGCAGGGCAAACGTGTGTGAATGTAAGCATTCCCATTATAAACGACT
>NBMY01000113.1 GCA_002212985.1 Sphingobacteriales bacterium TSM_CSS | reverse complement strand
TTTACAAAGCCCCGATTCCAGTTTTTCTACTTTGCCCAAAGATGTTTTTGATGATATAGGCGGCTACGCCTTTTATGTAGTAGAATAACCCTGCTTACCTTACCTTATAACCCAACCTTAGCCGGCAACACGCCAACAGATTATGATGCCCTTTTTTACCACCTATTTTACTACCTTTTTGCCCGATGTAGTTTTAGCTGTTTCAGATAACCCGTCGGATATAGTAAAAAGAACTGCTTACCATGAACTTGCCCATGCGGTACATTACCGCAAGGCGGGCAATGATTACTGGATTTCCGAAATCAATTACACTATTGCCCATACCGGATATGGTGATGGTACCGACCCCGGTGCCGATAGAGTAGAAGTGGTAGAAACATGGGGTAATGAAATGGGATATTATTTGGCTGACAGATATTATGGGTTGAACCATAGTCTAAATAATACCTCCATTGCAGGAAATCAAATACCTAAAAGGCATTATTACGCCTTGGAAGAGCGCAAATTTTTAACGTCTTGGGTAGATTTTATACCCGTGGGATTATTTCACGACTTGGTAGATGATAATAGCCTAAACCCCTTACCAGGATCAGGCGGGGTAGTTGGTGTTTATGAAAACACAACTGTTACCGACAATATAAAACACTTCACTCATCTTCAAATTTACGAAGCCTTAACGCCAAACGTTACCAGTATAGAAGCATTTAAAGAAAAGTTACGGGAGAATAACCCGACTTATGCAGGTAATACCCAGACAGATTACGATGCCTTATTCAGTAGTTACGGCTACTAAAGTATTAGAAAAGGTTTGTAATTACGAATTTGCTTAAGCAATGTAATTGCAAACCTTCTGTTTTTTTAGTAACTGTTAAACCGCCAATCATGAAAGCACATAAATCTAAAACTCTGATAGTATATTCCTTCTTGCTTCTATTTTGTAGCTGTGGTCTTTTCATTGATAAAGATTGCTTTGATAGCAATGAATACAAATTCTATTTGCCGTTCACTTTATCCCCTGCACAAGACACATTTCATATAAACGACACCATCCGGCTTCGTGCCGATTTCTCTCATGAACTATTCGACTCTATTACCTTAAAATACTACAAAGTAGAGAACGAACCGCTTATGTGTTACTTCTATTTTTTTAGAATTGATACTACACCAACTCCGCATTATACTAACCAATTTTCCATTGAGGTTGATACCGGCAATGTTATTATCAGCCCGGATCCCGAAACAGCACTCCGGTACATAGTATATGAATACGACAAGAGCCGATATGTATTTAGTGTTAAGTTTATCCCGCATCAGAGAGGGGTATTCTTGTTTGGTTTTGGTTCAGAACCCCAACAACATGTTAATTTCCAAAAAAAATGCCCTGGCGAACTCATGGATATTTATTTTACCACCAATGATGGTGTAGATAACAATTTTTACATGATGGCTCAAAGCCCCGATTCAAGTATGAATGCTGTACCTCAACATGGCTTTAATAGAAGTGGCAGCTACTGCTTTCGGGTGGTAGAATAACCAATGTTTACCTTATATTTGATGCAGAAGTGAACGAGCCTTTAAAACTAAATTGCAAGACAACAACCCCGGCTTAGCCGGCAACACCCAAGCAGATTATGATGCCCCTTCTTACCACCTATTTTACTGCCTTTTTGCCCGATGTAATTTTATCTGTTACAGATAATTCATCGGACAAAGTAAAGCGCACTGCTTACCACGAACTTGCCCATGCTGTTCATTACCAAAAAGTGGGCAATAGTTATTGGATAGCCGAAGTAGTTTACACCATTTCTCATACCGGATATGGTGATGGTACCGACCCCGGTGCCGATAGAGTAGAAGTTGTAGAAACATGGGGAAACCATATGGGATACTATTTAGCAGACCGGCATTATGGGTTAAATCATAGTAATGCCGGCACTAATGCTACCACAGCCGATATAGAAAGATTAAGACATGGTAATTGGCTAGAACCTCATCACTTTAAATATAGTCCTCCCGATGACCCCGTTAATTTTATTCCATGGGGTTTAATGCATGATTTAGCTGATGACAACAACTCTAACCCGATTGGCCTTTTGGAACACTCAAGTATTACCGACAATGTAAAAGACTTTACACATTTACAGCTATACCATGCACTCACCCCAGATGTTACAAGCATACCCACTTTCAGAACCCAATTAACTGCCATTGTACCCGGCTTAAACGGCAACACACAAACAGATTACCATGCTTTGTTTAGCAGTTACGGCTACTAAACATGGTTACAATGGTTTGCAATCAGATGCTGTTATCAGTGTCTGATTGTAAACCTTTTATTTTTTCATAAACAATTAAACCACAAACCATGAAATCAAATACCTTTAAAGCAATAACGCTATATTTCTACCTACTCTTATTTTGCAGTTGCAGGCTTTTTTTCGATATGGACTGTAATGATAATTACAAATTCTACCTGCCCTTCACCCTCTACCCCGCACAAGACACATTCCACATAAACGACACCATTTGGCTGCATGCCGATTTTTCGGATATGCTGCTCGATTCGAATTCGTTAAATTACTACAAAGTAGAAAACGAATACTTTGAGAGCCTATTCATGATAATGTCAATTGATACAGTTCCTGAAGCTATTGCAACCCCCCTTTTTTATGTACATGTTGATACAGGCCAGTATGATACTACTTACTTTTATTACGACTTTCTTTACACAGAAAACCGTTACAAATTACACATGGGGTTTATCCCTACCCGTAAAGGTTTGTACAGTCTTCATCAACTGGCATGGTCGCATCAAGAAGTAGATTTTCAAAAAAGATGCCCCGGCGAATTGATGGATGTTTTTTTTACCCTTAATGCAGGGGCAGAAAACAATGGGTATTTCCTGGCGTTAAGCCCTGATACAGCTATTCAAAATCTTCCCTCAGACTACTATAAAAGTCATGGTTATTACTTTTTTTATGTAGTAGAGTAACAATACCCCTGCCGTTTACCTATCTTTAATTCGGTTCACCCACCTGCAAATCTATCAAAGCGCTCATCCCTATATCAGGTTGGCAACCTATTTTCAACAGTGCCGGTAGAGTAATGGGCGCGGGGCCTTATGCAAAAACAATGCTGCCCCGTTGCGCGGGTGCAACGGGGCAGAAAAAAGCCGGAAGCCGGTATTACTATTCGGTATAGGTTATATCGGTAATTTCACCCAGGGTAAAATAACGCCTTACACCCGATAACAGGCGCATAGCCTGAAACTGGAATGTGCCCGATATTTTTTTGTTGGTTTTATCGAATTTGGTAATGGCTACGCTGCCGCTGCCATCTATTCCGTAAAAAATAAGGTTGGGGTTGGTACCGGCGGCAATGGGGTCTTCCATATAAATAACACCGGCGCCACCCGATGCGCTAAGGTTGTAGGTGCCGGTTGCATCATCGGGCAGGGTAATGGTAAGTTGCGAGCCATCGGTACCTACTGCGGTAATGGTCGTAACGCCATTGTTTAACACTGCCGTTACCGATGCCGATTTCCAGTCATCGGGGTTTGTTAAATTGGCATCGGTAGCTATTTTGGCTTCTACGGAGTTGGTGGGGTTGTTGTTGTTATTGTTGTTATCGTCATCATCATTGCAGCCTGCCAGACTTGCCATGGTAACAACTGCAAACAAAAGGAAAAATAGGTGGGTGAATTTCTTCATAAACCGGTTTTTTAGATTAAGAGTGAACAAATGTGTAACAAAGATAAGTAGAAAAGACTACCTTTTTAGCATAAAAGGTAGAATAAAGTTGCTTTTTACAAGGTGTTATTCAGGCACTGTTGCAGTTTTTGTTGCAGCAGGTGGTCATAGGGTTCAAAAAACGCCACGTTAACCGGCAGGTAGTACAGGGGCAGGTTATGGAGTGCCGGTTCTGCCGTAAGCAGCAGCCAGCGCATGGCGTCTTTTTCGGTGGTAAGTATTATTTTGTTGGTTGCCGGTAATTGGTGAAACTTTTGGGAGGTTTGCTCCAAATTGGCGGGTGTAAAATAATGATGGTCGGCAAAAAACAGGGTTTCGGTATAACCTGCACGGGCTTGCACATATTGGAGCAGGGGTTGCGGGTTGGCAATGGCGCAAACCAGCAGCACGGCAGTTTGGCGGTTAAGGGTGGTTTGTTGCGCGGGGTGGCTAATGTGGTGAGGGTTACCATAAGTTAGGTACGAAAAAAATATGGCTTGGTGGGGCAGGGGGTTAATTTCGGTTATGATGGCTTGTTGTTGTGCTGCGGTAAGTTGCGGCGGACATTTGGTAACCACAATTACCTGTGCACGTCGGTAGCCGCAGGCCGGTTCGCGCAGGCGGCCGGCCGGCAGGGGCAGGTCTTGGGTAAAGAGGTGGTGGTAATCGGTAAGCAGTATAGAAAGGCCGGGTTTTACCCTTCGGTGCTGAAAAGCATCATCGAGTAATATTACCGCCACATTGGGTTGTTGCGCCATTATTTGCCTAATGGCGGCCGCTCTGTTTTCGCCCACAGCCACGGTAACATCGGGAAATTTTGTTTTCAGTTGCAAAGGTTCATCGCCAATTTGTAAAGCATTGCTTTGTGCCGATGCCAGCAAGAAGCCCGATGTGCGGCGTTTGTAGCCCCGACTAAGGGTTGCTACAGTAAGTTGTTGTTGCAACAGTTGCTTAATAAGGTATTCAATATGTGGGGTTTTACCTGTTCCGCCGGCGCTAAGGTTGCCTATGCTGATAACGGGAATGTTAAACTGTACGGAGGTAAAAATACCCCAATCGTAGAGCTTATTCCGAAGCAGGGCAACACCGGCATACACAACGGCAAAGGGCAGCAGAAACAGCCGCATGAGCGCACGGTTACCCATTGTTTGCAGTGTTGTATTTTGTTTGTTGCTCTTGCCAGATAGTATTGAACGACTTGGGCGGCAACTGCGGCAAACTGCGCTGCCTGCCCCACATGCGCCCGAAAACAGCCCTGAACAACCGGCTGCCTGTGCTGTTTTCGGTAGCCCTTAGCAAGTTGGGGTTGAGCATTGCTTTTTTCCACAAAGCCCAGGCAAGACGCTCGGTAAAGGCGCCGCCGCCGATGGCAGCCATTTTGCGGCGGTTATACAAAAGCAGTTGGTGCAGGGGTATGTTTACCGGGCATACTTCGGTACACCTGCCGCACAGGCTGGATGCATGGCTGAGGTGTTGGTAGTGGTTGCGCTCTTTGGGGGTGCCAATGTACGGCGCAATAACCGAGCCTATGGGTCCGCTGTAGGCGCTTTGGTAGGTATGCCCGCCCACCTGCCGGTAAACGGGGCAGGCATTGAGGCAGGCGCCACAGCGTATGCAGTACAAGGCCTGCCGCAATTTGGGGTTGGCCAGCATGGCAGAGCGGCCGTTGTCGAGCAGTATTACGTACATGGCTTCGGGCCCTTCGGTTTCGGGCACTTGTTTGGGGCCGGTAAGAATGGTGTTGTAAACGGTTACCTGTTGCCCGGTGCCGTGTGTGGCCAGCAGCGGCCAAAAATGCGCCAAATCTTTAACCGATGGCAATACTTTTTCTATGCCGGCAATGACAATATGAATGCGGGGCAGGGCAGTGGTAAGGCGGGCATTGCCCTCGTTTTCGGTTATGGCAATGGCGCCAATATCGGCCAGCAAAAAGTTGGCGCCGGTTATGCCTGCTTCGCATTGTGTGTATTGCGGGCGCAGTTGCCGGCGGGCGGTTTGCGTCATATCTTCGGCGGTGGCGGTAAGGGGCGTGTTGAACAGCCGGTTAAAAAGCAAGGCCACATCGGCTCTTGATTTATGCATGGCCGGCGTTACAATATGATACGGTTTTTCGCCCGATAGTTGTACAATAAACTCGCCAAGGTCGGTTTCAAATACGGTAATGCCACTTTGCTCTAAGCGCTCGTTGAGGTGAATTTCTTCGGTGGCCATGGATTTTGATTTTACCACGCCCTTTACGTTGTGTTGCTGTAAAATTTGCAAAACAGCCTCGGCAGCCTGTTGGGCGGTTTCTGCCCAAATTACCTTGCCGCCGCGTTGGGTAAAATTGCGCTCAAATTGGGTTAAATACTGCGGCAGGTTTTCTATAGCCTGCCATTTTATGTTTTTTGCATAGCGCCGGGCAGCAGGTAAATTTAGGTAGTTTTGTTTGCCTTTGGCAACGGCGGCATCGTATTTGCCCATGTTAAAGGCAATGGTTTGCCGGTGTTTTTCATCGGCTACTTTTAAGGTTGCGGCTTTCAGAAATGCTTTTTTCGACATGGCAAATAATGCGTTTACATGAAGGCTTTGCGATTATAGATTTTATTGCAAGGATCGCAAAGATTTTCGCAAAGTACGCTATTAGTTTTAAATAATACCGATGACTTGAATTATTAACCCCTTGCGTTCTTAGCGGTTATTTTCTTTTACCGCAAGGATTGCAAAGGGTTTCGCAAAGTACGCTTTTGGTATAAGCGGTTGCTCAATGAGAGGTTCCGGGGGGTTAGAACACTAATTGCATACCGGTTCTTATGCCTACGCGTCCGGGTTTATCGGTGTAGGTAAGCCGCCAAACTGCGTCAATTCTAAATATTTTCAATATATTTTCTATGCCCACACCTACTTCCACATAAGGTTTTTGAATGGTGGGGGTTTGAATTTGCCAGTCGGGCAGGTTCCATTTGGCAAACAGGTCGCCAAAGTTTTTATAAGTTCCGCCGGCATCGTAGTTGGCATTGCGGTTTTCGTTGTTAAGATTTCCTACGGCCACTTTGGCGGTAATAAGTTCGCGCAGTTTCAGTTTGCGAAGCAGGGGAACGCGGTTAAAAAATATTCCGTCGAAATGGTGTGTAAGCAGCAGTGAGGCGTAGGTATCGGCGGTAAATTCATACTCGTTCATGCGGTTAAACGAGTAACGGTTATAGAAAAAAGTTTCGTTGCCCGGAAAATTTTCGAGCAGCAGGAAAGGCAGTTTACCAAATATTTTGCCGGCAGTAAACTGGTATGAGGTGTAACCCATAGGGCCTACATAAAACCAGTCGTACACGCTAAGGTCGAGGCGGTGGTAGTTAAACTCGCTGTTGAGTATGCCCTTAATGCCCAGGGTGTAGGTGAAATTAACAATGGGGTAATCGCTGCCCAGGCTTATTCTGGTAAATTTGCCCGAAACAAATTTTTCTTTAAAGGCAAATCGCGTGTTAAACTGTATTTCGGAAGTGGTAATGGTACTGTCGGGCGGGGTAAGCGGGTTTACCTCATCAAGGAAGTAAAAATCGAACTGAGGCTGGTAAATGCGGTGGTTAAGGGTAATTTTGTTAGACAGTCCGCGTTTCCAGTCGCGAGAGTAAGAAAGTTCGGCGCTTTTTATGTTGGTAAGTTTTTGGGGCACTTTACGGCGGTACAGGCCTGCCAGCAGGTTATCCTGCCCAAATTCTTCCACGTTGTTGCTTTGTATATCTAAGTCGTTTTTATAGCCGGCATACAGGGTTTGCCAGGGTTTGCGGTTTACTATCACCAGGGCATCGGCGCCGTATTTAAAACGCTTGTCTTTAAACCCGTAAGCGCCGTAACCGCTCAGCATAATTCGGGTGCTGAAATCATTGCTGGTTCTGCCTCCCAAACGCACGCGCCAGCCTTCTACCTCATCGGCGCTTACCATGCTGAAATAGGGACCTATTTCTACCGGACCCCAAATTTTGTAACCGCTTACAATGGTGGTAACAATGTTAATATAGGTTTTGGCTATGGGTATGTTTTTAATGGTATCTATCATGGCATAAATAGCCTTTTCATTGGCGCTCAGGCTGTCGTGCCGGGCTGTTAGCCAAAATTCTTCGGGCTTGTCAAATACGTTTTCAGAAACAACTATATCTTCTTTGTTTTCGAGTATTTTTTTGGTATGCGGGCTGTTAAACACAAAGTTTTTAAAGTAGGTAGATTTTCGGCCAATAACGCCGGGCGCTTTTTCGGCGGCAATAAAATCTACCACTAATTTGTCTTTTACCAATGCCCATATATTGTTTTGCGTTTCGGCAAACTCCTGATAGATGTTTAGTTTTTCAATAAAGTTAATATTTACATTTTTTCCGTCGAGGTGCATATTTATGCGGCGCAGGGCAAAAACGGTATCGCATACCCAAAAATCGCCGGTAAAGGCGGTTCCCTGTTCGCGGCGGGGTTTAAAGGTAAGGTGGTAGCTCCAATGGTTATCTATTGCGCTGCTGTCTATAAGCGAGTATTTGTAGTAAAACAGGGCCTGGTCTGAAATGGGGCTGGGAAAGTTTTTACCCATTACCGGCATCCAATCTTCGTAAATGTCAATTTTCTGATACATATTACCCAGAAACTGGGTAACACTTTCGTTTTCAACCCCCGATATTTTGCTGGCCTTTATCACCTCTTTGGTAAGTTTGGGGTCTTTGTTGTAATAGAAATCGGAAAGGCTTTCGGTGAGAAAAATGGGCAGAAAGGGTTTTTCTTCCGACAATGAATCAACGTTATCAAAGATGAAACTAAAGGGTTTCATCACCTTTCGGGTGGTAATTTTTTTGTTCAGGTCGGTAACATCCACTTCAATTTTATTATAGACTTCAACCTGATATGTTTCGTTTTTTTCTATGCTGTGTTCATTTTTTTGGGCAATAATTTTGCGCATCATAATGTCGGCGGGGTTTTCGCCGGCAACAACGGTAAACTCCTGCATAACAATGTCTTCGCGCACAATGCGAAACACTATGTTTTGGGTTGGGGCAGCGCTTACATACTTAAATCTTTTGGCATAACCCACCGATGAAACCCCCAAACTGTCGGACAAACGCTGGGTTTTAAGGTAAAAATTGCCGTCCATATCGGTAACCGTACCTATGGTAGTGTTTTGCAAAAATACATTGGCAAAGGGAACAGACTCTTGTGTAGCGTCGTCTATTACCTTGCCGCTGATTTCTATTTCCTGTGCCAAAGCAAGGTTACCTGTTGCGCCGGTAAGCAGCAGCAGCAAAAAAAACACAACCCCCCACCCCTTGCCGCCCGGCAGCAAGGGCACAAAATGAATGCTTAACATAGTTTCGTAGTTTCTTACCTCCATTAAGATTTGTTTTTTACCCGTTTAGTTTAACAACACACTTAAATATAACGCTTATTTCGGGTTTTCTTGCTTATTTTGCCTCAAATATTGCTGCGCTTGTTTTTTGCGCGTTTACAAACTGCTTACGCTGTCTAATGAAAATAGTTTCTTACAACCTAAACGGCATTCGCGCCGCCATAGAAAAAGGACTGCTTAACTGGCTGCAACAAACCAACTACGATGTGGTTTGCCTGCAGGAAACCAAAGCGCAACCCGAACAATTAGATTTGACGGCGTTTGAGCAATTGGGTTACCATACTTACTGGCACAGCGCCGAAAAAAAAGGCTACAGCGGTGTGGCTACCCTTACCAAAACCTTGCCGGCAAAGGTAACCTACGGCTGCGGCATACCCGATTACGACCGCGAAGGCCGCATTTTGCGCCTCGATTACGGAAACGGTTTGTCGGTTATGAACGTGTATTTACCCTCCGGTTCATCGGGCGAGGAGCGGCAGGCTTTTAAAATGCAGATGCTGTCCGATTTTTTGCCGTATTGCCTCGAAATTAAAAAACAATGCCCCAATTTGCTCATTGGCGGCGATTTTAACATTTGCCACCGCCCTATTGATATACACGACCCCGTTGGCAACAAAAAAAGTTCGGGATTTTTGCCCGAAGAGCGCGAGTGGATGGATGCCTTCTTCGGCAACGGCTTTATTGATACCTTCCGCTATTTTAACCCCGATGCGAAAAGCCGCTACAGTTGGTGGAGTTTCAGGTTTAATGCCCGAAGCAAAAACAAGGGCTGGCGTATTGACTATTGGGCGGCAAGCGCCGAACTGCAGGCGCACCTGAAAAACGCCGATATTTTTGACCAAATTAAACATGCCGACCATTGCCCGGTGTTTGTAGAGGTTAATATGGGGCAGGTTTTGTAGCAAGGCAATGGTTTGTGGTTTTTTAACACAGTAGCAACTTAGCGCAAGTACAACTAAGGCTCAATATTGCCAAATGATTTCCATGCCCCGCCGCCTTCTACCATAGCATATACCCAACCGGACGGCTGCCCTATTGCAGGGTTGCTGTTAAACACTATATCGCCTACATGGGCTTCGGTTGTTGGAAGCCCAGTGTCAACGCCTACTCTTATACGATTTGTGGCTTTCCCCATAAAAAAACCGCGCGGAAATGCTATATTGCCCGCAATTTGATAGCCGTTTACGGCTTCAGTGGCAGCAGCCTGTGTGCCCGAAAAAGCAAGCGCCGAAAGTCCTTCAACAGCAGGCGTAAATACGGGGGGCTCGCTTGGCGATGATGGCGGCGGCATAATATAATATTTCAATTGATACCAATTACTGTATTCTTCTCCCGATGCGGGGTTATGTACCAGCCGCCACCTACCCAATGAAACCTGTTTTTCATCGGGCGAGGGAACGCGATTTAGCTCATTGTTTAAAACTTCTATTTGTGTCATAGCGCTGTTTCTCCTGTGCTCATTTTTTTGGAGCATCTGGTCAATTTCGGCTAATATTATTACCTCTGTTTCTGTTCTTCTATCTTCGGTAAGTTTAATTTGCTCGGCCAGCAGGTCCGATAATTTGCTATATAAATCATATCTTTCCCGCAGTTTGGCAATCGTATCTTCTTCGGTTTGTAAACCGTCTAACCGTGCGTAATCAAAGTCGCCAATTGCAAAATCATATGCCGAACCAAACTCAAAAATAACGCCCGGCATATAACTGCCCGCCGTAAAATCTACCAGATTGCCCGCCTTATTTTCAAACCGTATGCCGCCATGAAGTTTCTGAATAAAGAAGGTGTTGTCTTTCCATATAGTACCGCTGCCTGCCGGAATTTCGCTATCGGCGCCTATCCAAATTGCCGGTTTTTTCATTGCCGGCGCCAATTGATCGCCTTCTGCATAGCAACCTAAAAAAATGCCGCTTTTGGCAACATAGCTTGCCGGCATACTTTGCCCTCCTGCGGTATGGCAACCCATATAAGTATTACCGGTTTCGCTGTTGTCAATTAAACTGCCGACAGCATTATCCGTAATATCTAAACCTATTGCCGTACCCAGCGAAGCCTCTACATGAAAGCCTACAGAACTGCCCTGCCCATTGCCAGTGCACTGCACATAATAGGCTCTCCATTTGTCGGCTCCGGCAGCTATGAGTACGCCATCTTTGGTGTATGAGTAAACATAGATGTTTTGCAGTGTTGTGGAGAGTCCGCGCACCACTATGCCACTTTGCACGGTTCCTGTTACGGGGGAAAGGTGAAAATGCTCCAAAACCACACTATCGGCATTCGATTCAATGCCAATTAAAGCCGAAGTTTTTAATTGGGTTGTTCTTGCCCCATCGCCGCTTATTATGACCGACTTGGTAATTGTAAGCGTTTGAAGTAATTTATATTCAATATATGTTACAGGCACAGCCCCTCCGGAGGTATAGCTGCCCGGAAAATAAATGGTATCGCCGGTTCCAATTTCTTCGTCTTGTAAAGCCTGATAAACCGTACTCCAATTGTGGGCAAGATTTGTGCCCGCGCCTAAAATCTCCAGCACATCGCCAAGTGGTAATGGATTAGAACTTACATAGTTAGAACTTGGATAGACGTTCTTTGCATATTCAACAATGTTTATCATGTTTTAATAATTTTATGCTAAAAAATGTTTTTGTGTAAAAGTACTGAAACTAAGGTGTTAGAGAGAACTGCAATACGGATAGTGTCTACCGCGCCACTGCCATTTTTTGTGTTATGGCGTAGCCGGATGTAGTTAGCTGTACCCAATA
>NBMY01000097.1 GCA_002212985.1 Sphingobacteriales bacterium TSM_CSS | reverse complement strand
GATTTGGGGCTGTTTAACGGCAATACCTTTACCTTTACGCCGGTGTTTCAGGATTAAGACTGAGGATTACTGCATCCAAACCTCTCTGCCCTACCCGAATCTGCTCATCACATGTTGGTGAGCAAAGCCGTAATGCATGTTGCATCGCTACGCAATCTCAGTCCTTTTAAATTGTTTGCTACCTATGTTATAACTCTATGTGTTTGTTGCTGTCAGGGTGGTAGCAACAGTGCAATTTCAGCCCAAACAAATTTTGTGTTTTTTAGCAATTTAGTTTGGTACCGAAAGTAATATCTATTTGTAACGGGCAATATTTGTCTTATTTTCTGCACCTTTTTTCTTTCAAATTTGTTATTATATTAGAAGTCTTTTATTAACCTTTTAAATGCAAAATCAAATGAAAACAAGACAAAAAATATCACGTTTTGCCATTTTTCTGGCAGTTTTTGCGTTTGCTTTAGTCAATAGTTTTTATAGTGCAGCTCAAACAAGTAAACCCCATATCGCTGATACAAGTAAGTCGGCATCAACGAAGAGAAAATTTACCGAAGAAGACCTGAGAAAGATTTCAGTATATCGGTATAAGTTGAAATTAAACGGGAAAAATATTCCGGACAAACAAGTAAGTGACATAATGGACTTACTTGACCCAAAATTAGGAACAGAATATTACAAAGGACGCGAATTGGGAAAAATAGGTACAGGATTATTGATTACCAGTTCTGTATTTTTGATTGTTTCCTCAATTAGCTATGTTAACGATATAGTCACTAATATTGATCAAGGGAGAGGGGCCGAGTCTCTTGTAGTTTCTCCTGCAACAAAAATTACTGGTTCATTGTGTTTAGCCTTATTAACAACCGGTACTGCGCTAGGCATTGCAGGCTCAACTAAAAAAAGTAAAGTTTTTAAGGAATTTTCAGAACGGTGGGCAGCAAAATATTCGCACACCCATTCTGCACCTTCCATAAATCTTACTCCATACTATACTTTTGGCGGTTCAATGCCAACATCGGGTGGGCTTCAATTAACCATAAGTTTTTAAAATGTGCTTTGTAATTTGCCGGTTATGAGCCAGTTTACTTGAAACTTAAGGCAGGGATTTATATAGCGTAATTTAGAGAGGGTAAAACATATACAAGGCTGCTTTAAAAATTTTGATAGTATTTATTCCCCCCGTTAACCTTCTACTGCTTCCATAAAAATACGGCGCAGGCCGGCGGCAAGCGGTGTTTGTTGTTGTTCCATTCGTTCGGGGTGCCATTGCACCAGCAGCAAAAAGCCGCCTTTAGCGTTGGGAGAGCGTTCTATGGCTTCAACCACGCCATCTTCAGATTGCGCGGTAACCATTAAGCCGTTGCCCAGTATTTCTACCCCTTGATGGTGGTAGCTGTTAATGTTACCGGCAGATTGCTGTGCCAGGGTGTGCAGCAGGGTAGCATCTTGAATTTGAATGGTATGGTATCGGGTTTGCCCGTTTGAATATTTTGAATGGTCATCCTTACCCCAGGCGGGCAGGTGCGGTATAAGCGTGCCGCCAAAATAAACGTTGCCAACCTGCAACCCGCGGCAAATACCCAGTACGGGCAGGTTGTTTTTTTCGGTATAATCCAGTACGCGCCATTCAAACTCGTCGCGCAGTTCGCTTACATCGTCTTTATCGCAAAACTCGTAGTATTCGGGTTTGTTGTAAAAACGCGGGTGTACGTCTTCGCCGCCGCTTAGCACAATGCCGTGGCATTTTCGCAGGTCAGACAAGTTTTGGCTGTGGTGGCTCAGTCTAATGATTTCAATGCGTTTATCGGGGTGTTCGGCAATCCATTGGTGGTAAGTGTCGTACTTTTTACAATCGGTAATACCAATTACTATTTTGTTTTGCATACAGGTATGTATTAGGTTTAAAAGAACAATGCTTATTGGGCAAATGTTTATACATAACTGCCCAATATTTGGCGGTTACTTTGCATAACAGGCAATTCGTGCACAGTAAAGGTAATGCACCCGAAAACAGATACAACCACACTTTTTAAACCGGTAATTACATGAGGTTGCGCATTATAAACAATAACCTGTTACACAAGTATCAAAACCTTGTGCCAAACGGTTTGCAAAAAGCATTTCTTGCGCTTCAAGATGCCGGACTTTCTACACCAAATTTCAGTTTTTACACTTCGGTAGCAGCCGTTTACAGCAGCAAAATAGAGGGCGAGGCAATTGAATTGGACAGCTACATTAAGCATAAAAGAGATGGAATTGCATTTCAGCCCGATTACACCAAAAAAACCGATGATTTATACAGCGCGTACCTGTTTGCGCGGCAAAATGCACTAAACGAAAACAACGTTAAAGAAGCCCATAAACTATTGAGCCGGCATATAGTAGCCACTGCCTGGCAAGGCCAATACCGCATACAAAACATGTATGTTGCCACAGAAGACGGGAAAATTGAATATGTGGCAGCGCCGCCTGCAATAGTGCCCGATGAAATGGAAAAATTTTTTACCGACCTGTCGTTCTTACTACAAACAGAAATGACAACCTCCGAAGCCTTTTTTTATGCCGCTATGTTGCATTTGGTGTTTGTAAAAATACACCCTTGGAACGATGGCAACGGCCGCACCGCCCGTTTGATAGAGAAATGGTTTTTGGCAGAAAAATTGGGAGAAAAAGCATGGTTTATGCAGAGCGAAAAAATGTATTACAACCAACACCAACAATACTTCCACAATATAAGACAGTTGGGTTTAGAATACGAATATTTGAACTATGACAAAGCAATGCCCTTTTTGCTTATGTTGCCCGGTTTATTCAGCCGGCAATAAGGCGGCAAAAGTCAACAGGGAAAAAAAAGTACGGCGCATATAACTTTAAATTTACCATACCCTCACAGTTTATGCAAAACACCAACCCTATAGATGCCTACATTGCCCGTTTTCCGGTTATGGTACAGGAACGGTTGCAACAGGTTAGGCAAACCATACAAGCCGCTGCCCCGCAGGCGCAGGAGGTTATCAGCTACCAAATGCCGGCATACAAACAAAACGGCATATTGGTATATTTTGCCGCTTATGCCAACCACATCGGGTTTTACCCCACCGCATCGGGTATTGCCGCGTTTAAAGAGCAGTTGCAAGAATACAAATGGTCAAAAGGGGCGGTACAATTTCCACACAATCTGCCCTTGCCGCTGGAATTAATCCGGAACATGGTGCAGTTTAGGGTAAAGGAAGACGAAGAAAAAAAGCGGAAGCGGTCTTTTTAAACAGGTAAACAAGCATCGGTAGATTTCAGTTACCACTTTCTGCATTTCACTCGTTTTTCATCAATCGGTTTAGCAAGTTTTACATAAATTGTGGTATCTTTGCACACATGGCAAAAGTAATATCGTTCAGCAATCACAAGGGCGGGGTTGGTAAAACCACTTCTACCGTAAGTGTAGGGGTAGCATTAGCCAAGAAATTAGGTAAAAAAGTACTCCTGCTCGATTTAGACCCACAGGCAAACCTGTCGCAAAGCCTGCGCGTACCGCCCACCGAGTACACCACTTACGGCGCACTTATTGGCCGCTACGGGTTAGTGCCGGTTAATATAGAAGGCAGCCTGTTTGTAGTGCCCTCTACCTTAGACCTTTCGGGGGCCGAGGTGGAATTAAGTTCCGAAACCGGCCGCGAATTTATACTGCGCGAACTCATAGACCCCATTTCGTCCAACTACGATTTTATTTTAATTGACACTCCGCCTTCGCTGGGTTTGCTCACCATTAATGCCTTTGCCGCTTCCGACAGTGTGTTTATTCCACTTCAGGCAGAGTACCTTGCTTTGCAGGGTTTGGCAAAACTTACCGAAATTATTGCCCGCATTCAAAAACGGCTCAATAAAAAATTGCAGTTGGGCGGCGTTTTTATTACCCAGTACGACCACCGCAAACTGCTTAACCGCGAAGTTGCCGAAACCATAGAAGCGCACCTTGGCAGTAAAGTGTTAAAAACCCGAATTAGAGACAACGTGGCCCTTGCCGAAGCCCCTTCGGTGCACCGCGATATCTTCGACTATAACCCGGCAAGCAACGGCGCTAAAGATTATTTTAATTTAGCAAAAGAAATTTTGGCATTGTATAGCAAAAGTTGATACCCTTAAGCAACGAATTGCCAGTTGGTAAATGCCCGAAATCAGGTAACAACCAAAGAGTTCGGCACACACAGCCCGAAACTTAACATTGCCACGTTTCAAATTTAGAGTTAAACAAATAAACCATTTGTTATTTTCATTCCAAAAATTCTGCCATGAGCAATGCCATTCTTTCATACAAACAACACCCCGAAATAGTGCAACAGCCCTTTGATGCCGTGGTTATAGGTTCGGGAATAGGCGGCTTATCGGCAGCGGCAATTTTGGCAAAAGAAGGGCGCCGCGTGCTGGTGTTAGAGCGCCACTACACCGCAGGCGGTTTTACCCATTCCTTTACCCGCCGCGGGTACGAGTGGGATGTGGGCATACATTACTTAGGCGAAGTACACCGCCCGCATACCGAGTTGGCCAACTGGTTCAGCTATATTTCCGATGACCAACTGCAATGGGCCGATATGGGCGAAGTGTATGATAAAATAATTTTCGGGCAGGAAATATTTGAATTTCATAAGGGTAAAGATAACTTTATCAGCCACCTGCAACAACAATTTCCGGCAGCAGCCGACCAACAGGCCATTGAAGATTATATTGCCCTGCTGTATGACATTACCCGCTCTGCACGGCTCTATTTTGCCGAAAAAGCCCTGCCCGGCGCTGTATCCTGGGCATTGGGCGGTTTGCTGCGCCGCAAATTTTTGCACTTAGCCTCCCAAACCACCTTGCAAGTGCTGCAAAGCATTACCAACAACGCCAAACTTATTGGCGTACTTACCGGCCAATATGGCGAT
Organism: Sphingobacteriales bacterium TSM_CSS; assembly: GCA_002212985.1. GTDB lineage: Bacteria > Bacteroidota > Bacteroidia > Chitinophagales > UBA2359 > UBA2359. Next base: position 57,466 of record NBMY01000097.1, on the reverse strand, counting down.
TACGGACTTACACCGGCCAAAAGCAGTTTTGCCATTCATGCCATGGTGGCAAAGCATTTTTTAAACGGCGGCAGTTTTCCGGCAGGCGGGTGCAGCCGCATTGCCGAAACCGTAGCGGAGGTAATAGCCAAAGCCGGCGGCTGTGTGCTCACCAATGCCGAAGTTGAAGAAATTATTATTCATAAAGGCGAGGCCGTGGGCGTGCGCCTTGCCGGCGGCGCCGAAATACGCTGCCCGTTGGTGATAAGCAATGCCGGTATTCTGAACACCTATAACCGGCTGCTGCCGCCCCAAACAGCACAACAATACGGCCTGCAAGGGCAAGCCCAACAGGTGCAACCATCGGTAGGACATGTGGGTTTGTACCTTGGTTTTAAAAAAACCGCCGAAGAATTGGGTTTGGGAAAAGCAAACCTTTGGATTTACCCCGAAAACGGCTACAACCATGACGCCAACCTGAACAACTACCTGCAAAACCCCGATGAAGCGCCTTTTCCGCTAACGTTTATCTCCTTCCCCTCTGCCAAAGACCCCGATTGGCAAAACCGCTACCCGGGTACCGCCACCATTGACATTATTACCGTAGCTCCTTACCATTGGTTTGCCAAATGGGAAAACACCCGGTGGAAAAAACGCGGAGAAGATTACAATAACTGGAAAGAGCAAATTACACAACGGCTGCTGCAAGTGTTGTACCAATACGAACCACAACTGCAACAACACTTAGACTACCACGAACTTTCTACCCCGCTCAGCACACAACACTTCAGCAACTATGCCTTTGGCGAACTTTACGGCATAGATCACACGCCGCAGCGGTTCGGGCTTAAATTTTTGCGCCCGCAAACTGCCATCAAAAACCTCTATCTCAGCGGGCAGGATATTGTATCGGCCGGCATTGGCGGCGCATTAACCGGCGGTGTGCTGGCAGCCTCTGCCATTCTTAAACGCGATATGACCGCCAAAATTAGGCGCGAGGTGCAGGCAACGAGGCAAAAAGCAGGAGGGTAATGTGCTTCGGGGTTGCCAATAAACAGGTATATGCAAAGCAAGCAAAATAGGTGCATCAATACCGATAAGCTGTCAACAACCTCTAAAATCTGCCATAACAAAGCCCCGCTGCCTATGTTGCCCGATAGGTTTTGCCCTTGGGTATTGGCCGGTTTTAGTTCATGGGAATGGTTATTGTAAACACTGTTTTGGAAGGTACCGAAGAAATCTGCATACTGCCGCCCAAATATTTCACATAACTGGCAATATTTCGCAAACCCAAACCTTTGGTTTTCGCATGTACATCATACCCATCTCCGTTATCGGAAACTATAAGGTGTAAATTCCCTGCTTGAATAAAAAGCAGTATTTCTGCATTGAGTGCATTGGCATGTTTGGCTATATTGGTAAGCAACTCCTGTACAATGCGGTAAAGAATAGTTTGAACTTCTGTTTGGTTACGCAATATATCTTCGGGTAAATTGGGGCAACAAACCACTTTAGTATGTGGCATGGTATCCTGCATCAATTTGCATAAATTGTCAATCACCCTTGGAAAGGGTTCTATAAATCTCACGTCAACGGGCGCTAATCTGTGAGAAATATTTCTAACCTCTATGGCAATATCTGTTACCAAATTAACAAGTTTATTCTGTTCGGCAGCATGAGTAAACCGGGCAATTTGTAGTAAATTGCGCAAAGCAACTAAGGAATTGCTGGTGCTGTCGTGCAGGCTCCGTGCAATACGCTCCCGTTCTTGTTCCTGCCCGGTAATAAGCGCATGGTTTGCCATGTTACGCAGTATAAGGGCTTCGTTTTGCTGTTCATACGTCGCGCGCAGTACATATCCAATACTAAGCAGCACAAAAACAATACATGATATAAACGAAATGTGCTTTACAAACAAGTATGGCAACAAATGAAGGGGTAGTATCAGAATAAGCCCATTTAAAAACAAAACGGGTAAAGCAATTGCATAAAAATAAAAAAGGTAAGTAGCTAAACTGTTGTTATTAAACTTGCCATACCGGTATAAAAACAGCAGCAATAACAAAAACAGGAAGAGAGCAAATGTTAATATTGATAGAAGATAGATCTTAAGCATGTAGGAATAATAATTAATGCCCAAAACGCCCAATAGTGCCATGCTCACTAAAAAGCAGCCTGCCAATACAAGCGCCAGCTTAATACCCCAAACCCACCAACGGTTATACTCATGCAGGCGAAGCGCTTTATAGATAAATAATACATTAAAAAAGACAAAAGCATTTAAAAAAGTAGCTCTCATTAAGTTATTATACCAAATAAGGTTCCTGCACAAATATTGAAAACCGTATCCCAATTGCCAGGCCGCTTCAAGCAATAATGCAAACATAGCCAAGTCCAAAAATAGTAACCAATAACGCCGCATATACAAGGCAAAAGCCATAATACAGAAAACTGAAAATATAATTGCCCCGAAAACAAGCATATGTACGGCACCCAGGCGGGCATCAGCGGCAACAAATTGTTGCTGGTTATACAGATTAAATTGCAAGGCCATAGGTTGCCCGTATTTGCAGATTTTAAGCAGTAGCTCAATAGTATCATTGGGCTGCAATGCAAACGGATATAAAAAGTTGCGGTGTTCAACTTTTCTCTTGTTAAATGCCAGGCAGTCGCCGGCAACAGAAGTATCGGTAACCATATTGCCTTTATAAGCCCAATAATAGAGTGTATCTATATGCGGGTTGTCCACTTCCAATAGCAATTGTACGGGCTCATTGCTTTGGTTTACTATTGGCGCATAAATCCAGTAAAAAGCCCGATGATTTACATCAAAATAATACTTGCCGTAAGGTTTATACTGTTGCCTAAGATAGATTAAAGCGCTATCGGGTGCAAAATTGTTGTTATCACTAAACCACACAAATACATTTCTGGTAATATTTTTTCCTGTAAACCCGTCATTAACGGTTATGGGTGAGGCCCAAGCGCAGGTTGTAAGGATTAACAAAAATAAAATTTTACAATATGTTTTCATGTGTATTATTGCATAGTTTTAAAATTTGTATGAATACTATCCGAGCCACTAAATAGACTGTAAATATAAGTAAATGCAATGCAATATAGCTGCTTTTTCCTTAGTGAATGCGCTAAAAAACAATAAAAATTATTTATGCCCGCAAGAAGCGGTAAACACAACAGCATAAGAACAGTTATACTCATCTGTATCTACAGTTCTTTGCTGTATTGTTCTATAAGTAAGTTACAGGCAATAACCAATTTGCTCCTCTGCAGGTATTTTCTACACGCTACTGAAGGCATGTCATTGACACTTTAACTATACTTACAGAAACAATCAAGAAGTAAAAAACAATCATTGCTCCAACAACAAACAATTATCACCACTTGTAGGTATTGCCTGCATCTTTTGTCAGGTGTATCTTTGTAGCGAAAGTTAGCGCCCCCAAGGGGCTGGGTGTAAAACATAAATTGTCATGAGTAAAGATGAATTTATTGTTCCAGTTTTTCATACAACTACAAAACGGTATCTCAAATGAGCTAAAAAGAGTAAAACAGGTAAATATACTTCCTTGTGGGTAGAACCAAAATGAACGATGCGGCATATATTTGCAACATAAACTAATAATACTATGACAAGAGATGAGATGACCTTTTTTATTGCCGATGATCATGCGCTGTTATGCCAAAGTATCGGACAAACCATAGAATTTAAAAGCAATCATCTGGTTCGTTTTACAGGCTATGCCACAACAGAAACTGATCTTGTTTCCTACTTAAAAGAGAATAAACCATCTGTACTGTTACTTGATATATCCATGCCCGGCAAAAACGGACTTACTATATTAACCGAAATCAGAACACGCCATCCAAACCTGAAAATAATAATGCTTACTACCTACAATAACCACCAGTATTTAAACTATTGCCTCAGCCAAGGGGCAAAGGGCTATGTACTTAAAACTTCAGACATTGGCACCTTAATTACCGCCATAAAAGAGGTGTATTATGGACAAACCTTTATTGACCCCTCCATAACCCAATCTATACCTGCAACTGAAGAGCATGATAAAAAAAAGCATTTGCAAAACAGTTACAATTTAACCCCGCAGGAAACAGAAGTACTCATGCATATTGCACAAGGTAAAACCAACAGAGAAATTGCAGGCTTACTGTACCGCAGCGAGGATACCATAAAAACCCACCGGCGCAATTTAAAAGCAAAACTGAAAGTGCGCACTACCGCAGATTTGGTTAGGCTGGTGGTGGGGTAGGGAAGACAAAAGGTTAAAAAGGTAAATTATTATCGCTGCTGTAAGATTGTGCCTTATGAAATTTTCTTGTAGTTTAAATCCGTGTATATATGCAAGTAATCTATCCATGATTTCATCAGCTATGAGTAAAGAAACGATTGATTTCTAAATTACACTAATCTACTTTGTTGTATGAAGAGAAGAAAATATTGTTCTTATCAAAAAATATCTCAATCATAAATCATTAACAAAATTTTTCATAATTTTAAAAAATACGACATGAAAAAAGTAAATTCCTTTCTCGCAAATGTTGGTGTAATCTTTGCCGTCCCTTCTCAACCGTTCAATAAAGTAGTAAAGTTGAGTGAAATCACAGAAAACAGTCGCACCTTATCATATATAAGGTTGGGAGAAGGTGATATTTGTTGTGGTGACGGCTCTTGTAATCTCAGTTGTAAGTCATAAATAAAGATAGAGCACTTGCATAAAAACTTCAAGAAGCGGTATTTAGTCCTAACAATAACCGCTTCTTGTTAACTTAATCACTTTTCATAAATTTTATTTATCGAAAATGTCAAAATACAAGATTTCAGAATATTTGATCCATACTGTTCCATTTATTGACAAAGGTGATGTGCAAAGGGTTTTATATTCTACACGAACTTCATCTGTAAAAGCGATTAGTGAATATACTTGGAAGTTATTGAATGAAGAAAAATTTAATTTACTTCCATTAGAAATGGTTCAAGAATTGTTTGATGTCAAAATCTTAGTTCCGATTGATGAAAACGAATTAAAGAGTATAATCCAAAGGAACAATCAATCAATTGACAAAAATGGGGAGTTATATTACATAATACAACCAACCGCAAGTTGTCAACTCGGCTGTGATTACTGTGGGCAAGTTCATTCACCCCAGAAATTATCAGATGAACATCAAGAGAAAATTATGAATAGACTTCGTAGTAAACTTACTAATGGAAATTATACAGCTTTAAAAATTGGTTGGTTTGGTGCTGAACCCTTGTCAGGTTTGTCGGTCATTAAAAAAATGTCCCCAAAACTAATGGAATTGGCTAAGGAATTTGATTGTTCATACTCGGCAAAAATGCCAACTAATGGATTGCTATTAAATGTTGAAACTGCAACGTTGCTTTTTGAGGAGTGTGGTTTTGAGGCTTTTGAGGTCACAATTGATGGTACTCAAGCGTATCACGATAATCGCAGACATACAAAAAGTTCTAAGGCAACTTTTGAAAAAATTTTCAAGAACTTTTTGGCGGTAGCATCAGAAGCGAAATTAAGTCAATTAAGATTAAATGTGCGATGTAATGTTGATCGCTCAAATGTTGATGGAGTATCTCCATTGATTAAGTTGCTTGCCGAAAACAAACTCCAAAATAGAATTACTTTTTATGTTGCCCCGATTCACAGTTGGGGTAATGATGCTCATTTGAATAGTTTGTCCAAATTAGAATTTGCAGAGAAAGAACTTGAATGGATATGTGAATTATTAGAGCATGGATTCCACATTAATTTAATTCCTCCACAACAGCCTATTGTCTGTTTTGCTGTCCGAAAAGATTCAGAATTAGTTGATCCTTTTGGTAACTTATATAATTGCTCAGAAGCTTCCCTTGTGCCAAATTATGGGCATGAATACATGTTTGGCAAATTGACAGGTATAGATAGCACTGAAAAGAATAATTTTCTTCTCAATTTCAACAGCGAGATATTACAAGGTTTATATGACTGCAATAAATGTGAAATGTTGCCAGTCTGCGGTGGTTCATGTCCAAAAGAGTGGAAGGAAGGTAGAGTCCCTTGCCCTTCTTCAAAATTCAATATTAAAACAAAACTCTTGTTGCATTACAGTAAACAGTATTTATAATATACAAAAAAATATTTTATATATTACAAATTCAACGCGAGGTTGGGATAAAATTGCTTTGAAATGCTTTGTCAGGAAGGGTTTTGGGATATTTTGGGGTTGTTAAGACAATAGTTCGGTAAAATTCTAAGCTGCAATACGCCCTAATTGGTATAGTTTTTTGATTTCTGGTTTATTTTTTTCCACAGATGTGTAAAACAGTTTGATTTTTTCTGTCAATCAAAAATAATCGTTTTACCTTTCTTTTGTACGCTATAAACACTTTTTTACCGAACTATTGAAAATTCAAATAATTAAAAATTTATCTCACAAAGGTTATAATCTTTTTATTACCTTCTCAATTTAAAAAGACATTATAAAACAATTATTAACAGACTAAAACCATTTATCATGAAGTACATCTACTCTATCTGTATTCTTACGCTAATATGGGCATCTTGTAAAAAAGAAAAAAATGATACGGAACTCATAAACCCAAATGACCCCAATGCAATAAGTTCTGTATTAATACTACCAAGTGGCAGTAATAGAGAAGACGGCACTCCTCCACCACCAAGTTCACAGTCCTCTGCCCCTGATGTTACATCAAGTATTAGCGATATAACTAGCTCTAATGGCGCAACTGCCCCACTCCTTTTCAATTACTCAGGCGTTAATGGAAATTTGGGTGGATGTTTCTTACAAGTTACAGGGGCAGACGACTACTTTAATATTCCCTATACCGGAAGTTCATCTAGTTCGGGGCAATTACAGGTGCCCATTGGAATTCCGTCTAATGTAGATTCTGGTGAGTTCTGTATCAGTTTTTGTGTCTATGATATTCAAAACAGAATTAGTAATGTTTACAATGTCTGTATAAATGTACTTCGTCTAGGCACAGGAGCATTACAAATCAGCCTATCTTGGAACACACCAACTGATCAAGACCTACATGTAACCGATCCGAGTGGAACTGAAATTTATTATTCAAATTCATGGTCAGCTACAGGAGGTGAACTTGACAGAGATGATATAGATGGATATGGTCCAGAGAATATTTATTGGCTAGATAATGCCCCAGATGGCACCTATTATGTTCAAGTAAAGGATTTTGAAAACACATCTACCCCCAACAACTATTATGTATCAATAAACTCACCCGGCAAATCGAAAACCTTCAATGGTACAACAATAAACGGTAATAAGGTTAATGTTGCAACCATAATTAAGAATGGCGATACGTATACCTATTAAGATTTTCCCTTGAAAAAATGTACATGAGTACTATTTTAAATTTTATAATATATTATTTATTCATGCCGACATAAGAATATTATTTAATTTGAATTGGTACTCATGCCTAAAATTAGTTCAATTTTCTGCATAAAATATCTACACCATGAAAAACCTGTTTTTGTTTATAATAGTTTTTTATTCATTGCTTTCTGCCGGTTGCAGAAAAAATACTGAAGATGAATTTAATGATGCCAATTTAAATTCCAAACCTAAGTATCTAACTAATTTAGAAATTATTTCAACTAACTACGAAGAGAATTTAGTTATTGACATAATTTATGATGCAAATAACAGAGTTACTAGTTTTGCAATAAACAGCGCTGAAAATGGACTATCTTACTACTCACTTTCCTATGATACTAACAATAATTTAATGGGCGCTATAGGTGAGGGTGATTTTTTTGATGTTGACGACTTATACCAAAGCCCCCTAAATGCTTTTGAAACTGGTACGGTTCTAGAATATGATGAAAAAGGTAACCCCTCTCTTGTAGAGATTAATTATAGGCACTCTGATGTGATAACTGATGGTTCTGATATTTATCTTTATTTCAATGATTTTGACTATTTCACCGGTCAAATTACTTACGAAAATGCGCCCAACCCATTTTTCCATACACTGAATGCAGCAAAATTTATTGATGTGCTTGATATGGTCAATCTAAATCTTGGGTTTCAGGTATCACCTTCCATAGTAAAAGCAAGGCAGTTACTACCACTAAATAACATAAAAAAAATGAATTTTTGGGACAATGAAGGACATTTTCAGATAGAAGTTGATGCAACCTACGACTATGATGCCGACAACTACCCCGAAGAAGCCAGTATTATCACTGTGTACACAGCAATTAACAGCAATATTCGCGAATTATACAGTGCAAGGCAAATATATTATACTTATAAATAAATATATTAACCTATGTAGTGTATTATGTGAGTTCATCAAGCAGTCCCTGTTCTACTACCATTGACGGTATCCAGCTATGATCTGTTTCACGATACGGAAATCAAACTTATGATGTTTCAGTAGGAACTCGTACTGTCTCAGTTCACCAATTAAGTGGATATTTATTTTATCCAACAATTACCACAAGAACCGTTACAATTACGCAGTGCCAATCAACAGGATTCCGTTTTCCTTAATCCACTTTGCATAGTTTCACTTAGCAATTTGTTAGACAAATTTTGCCCATTACGCACTTACCCTAAGGTCACGAGTATTAGCATAGCAATTGCCATAGATTCTATTTTTGTTGTGTGCTTGGATTTTTCTAAAGCAATAAGCCGCCCAAACGTTCTCCCCCCTTCCCTACTCCCCCACCCGCTCATACAATACCCATGCTTTGCGTTGCAGGGCTTTACCGGTTGCCTGTTTGTTTTGCCGTATGGCGTGTTGTGTGGTTTTAGGCGTTACATAAGGAGTTGCCGAAAAAGTAAATGATTGCCCCATGCGCGGCCGTCTGATGGTAACTTGCAGGGGTTGGTCTATGTTGGGGCGGTAAATAAGGTGTTTGTATTGGTCAAAATTACCAATGGTAACGGGGTTGTCGTTTAAGGCAGCCAGCAAATCGCCTTCCCGCAGGCCAAAGGGTTCTTTACCAATATGAACAAACTGCATGGCTTTGGCTTTGTAATTGGGAAACAACCAAAACTGCCCAAAAGTGGCAAAGGGTTCGGTCATTTCGGGATAGTAGTTCATGCCTATGGCAGAGAGCAGTTTTGTGTAGGACAATTTTTCTTTTCCGTCAATATATTGCCGTATAAACTGCCCGGCTTGCGGGTTGCTGTGTGCCGTAATGGTATCGGGCAGGGTTTCATCGGGGTAAATATTGCCTTGAGGCAGGTTCATCAGTTCTTTTAACAGTAGGCGCAGGTTAAACCGGTTTTCGCTTGCTTCGGCTAATTGAACATCAAACAGCAGAGCTGCCAGAGCGCCACGGTAGTAAAAATTAGGAAACCATGCGCGGTATTTGCTTTTCCGGTTTAAGTTGCTGCTTACTTCGGTCATGGACATAGCGGGGTACTGTTCGGCAGCGGCGGCTTTTTTCGATATTTCTTCCCAAAAATCGTCTTCCTCCAATAACCCGCCTCGCAGCAGGGTAAGCAAGGCTATGTATTCTGTTGCGCCTTCATAGAGCCATAAATGCCGGGTTTGCAGTTTTTCATTGCCTAAGGGCCGCTCGCTTAGGTTGGTGTGCAGCAGGTTGGGTAAAAACAGGTGCGTGAGTTCATGTGCGGCCATACGTTGCAGCAGCCGGTATAAATTGGGCGAATAGTTGATTTCGGGTAAAGCATAAAAAGAGGAGGTGGCAGAACACATTAACCCGCCGTAGTCGTTCATGTTAAGGGCAGCGCTACGGTCATTTTTCGTAAAATAAAATAAAAACGCATACTGTTTTACGGGCAATGCCATGCCGGCGGTATCTGCAGTGGCATGGCTGTTACCGTTTCCTGTTGCCCAAAAACGGCTTACACTTTGTACAACTGGTTTCAGGATGTAGTACAAATCGCGGGCTTTGTGCGCGCCGGTTTCGGAGTAAACGGCTATGGTAAAAGCGGTTCCCGATGCGCGAAAACTGAACGTATCGGGGCGGGCATACATAATGAGGTTTTCGTGCAGCAGGCTCTGCGGGGGTTTGGTAAAAATATCAAGCGTGTCGGTTGAATTGTCTTGCCGTTGCAGGTTGGTTGCGCCAAATAATTCTTTGGGTTTATGTATAAACAGGGTTACGGGTTCGGTTTCATACCCTTCAAAATACCCGAAAAATCCGTTTCGGTTAAGCAGGAAAAACTGGTTATCGGGCTGTATATGCGACAAAGTGGCTTTGTTGCCGCCGTTTGTTTCCTTGCCTGTTACGTAGTATTCCAATCGCACATATCGGTTTACCTCGTAAATCATAATAGCGCTGTTGTCAATCAGTTCGTATTTAAGGTGTTTACCGTTTTGATCGTAGGCGGCAAGCTCTTCTAATTTAGCGCCGCCGTTGTTCGCTTCCTGACTTACCGGAATGCGGTAAATGGCATAATTTTGCTGCAGTTCGGGCGATTCTACCTTTACAGCCACTCTGTTCTGACGGGTATTTTGCAAATCTATGGTTACCCGGTAGCCGGCGTAGGTTGTAAGGGAATATAACTGAAGGAATATTACTAACAGCAACGCGCGGAGTATTGCAGCGCCCGAAAAATGGTTGGTTTTAGGGGAAGGGATTGCCGGAATGCTCCCCCCCTTACCCCCACTCAAAGAAGGGGGGAATTTAGGTGCTTGGTTGGTGGTTGCTATATCGTTCATGGTCATTGTACAGTTGAGTTGTGCAGGTCTATATTTACCCACTCAAAGAAGGGGGGAATTTATTTATCCGCATCTGCTGTTAATAAATAGTTCATGGCAAGTTAAAGGTTGAATTGACCGTTTTTGCACAACTTCCCAAGGATTGGGCAATTTTGGCTATTTCAGCGCATAAATTCGGGTTTCTTGTCTGCCAAAAGCTGCTATGTGAGATGTAAAGCATGGAGAATAAAGGCAAATTCGAGGGCGGACTCCTTATAACTGTCATATCTGCCCGATGCGCCCTGATGGCCGCTTTCCATATCAATTTTAAGCAGCAGCAGGTTGTTGTCTTGCTTGTGTTGCCGCAGTTTGGCAACATATTTTACAGGTTCCCAGTACTGCACATTGGCATCGTTTAGTCCGGTGGTAATGAGCAAATGCGGGTAATGTTGCGGCTTAATGTTATCGTAAGGCGAATAGGACAACATATAGTTGTAATATTTTTGCACTTTCGGGTTTCCCCATTCATCGTATTCGCCTATGGTAAGTGGCAGTTCTTCATCGAGCATGGTGGTGAGTACATCTACAAAGGGTACCTGCAGAATGGCAGCCGCACATAAATTGGGGTAGTGGTTTATAACCGATGCCACGAGCAAACCTCCGGCGCTGCCTCCTTCAAACACCATTTTTGAGGGGTTCGTATAATTTTGGTTTATAAAATATTGGGCACAATCGGCAAAATCAGAAAAAGAGTTGTGTTTTTTGAGCAGTTTACCCTGTTCGTACCAATGCCGGCCCATTTCTTCGCCGCCGCGCACATGTGCTATGGCATATACAAAACCGCGGTCAATTAAAGACAGCATGGAATAAGAAAAATACGGCTCGCTGCTTAGCCCGTAAGCGCCATAGGCATAGAGCAGCATAGGGTTGCTGCCGTCTTTTTTAAACAAATCTTTTCGGTACACCAGCGAAACGGGTATTTTAAACTTGTCGTTTTCAGACTTAACAAACAGGTATTCGGTATGGTAGTTGGCGGGGTTAAAATTGCCGTTTACCTCATACTGTTTTAGCAGTGTTTGCTGCCGTGTTTCCATATTAAAATCATATACCGATGTTGGCGTATGCAAAGAGGTATAAACATAGCGCAGCAAATGGGTATGGTACAGGTAGTTATCGCCCACCGAGGCAACATAGGTAGCATCGGAAAAAGGCAAATAATAATCGGCATCGGTATGCCAGCCTTTTACCCTAATTTGCGGCAGTCCGTTGCTGCGTTCTTCCAGAACCAGAAAATCGCTGAAAATATGAAAATCTTCCAGCAGCACATTTTTACGGTGCGGTATCACCTCTTCCCAGTTTTCGATGCCGGTTTGTTGTACCAAGGTACGCATAAGCCTGAAATTGGGCGCTTTATAGTTGGTGAGAATATAAAAATGGTTACCGAAATGGTCAATGCTGTACTCCATATTGCGTTTTCGGCGCTGAAAAAGCTGCGGCCGGTCGTTTTGTCCCGATGCACTGAAGTACCACACTTCGGAGGTGGTGCTGCTTTCGGTGTCAATAAGGATATAGTCTTTAGATTGGGTACGGTAGGCCATGCAGGCAAACCGCCGGTTTTTTTCATGAAAAATAAGCACATCAGACTTTTGCAGTGTGCCCAGAGTATGTTTCAAAACCTTGTACGGCCGCAGTGCGCGGTCGAATGCGGTGTAATACAGGGTTTGGTTGTTGTTGCTCCAGGTAAAAAAGCACACATTGTGCAGCACATCGGGTAAAAGGCTGTTGCTTTGCAAGTCTTTAAAGTAAACGGTGTAAACCGAGTCGCCCGCGGTATCAACGGCAAAAGCCAGCAGGTTTTCATCGGCGCTTACCTCATACATGCCTACCGAGTAATAGGTATGTCCTTCGGCAAGTTGGTTTACGTTGAGTAAAATTTCTTCCTGCGCATCGAGATGATGCTTTTTACGGCAAAAAACGGGGTAATTTTGCCCGTTTTCAATGCGCGAATAGTAGAAATAATTGTCAAATTGAAAAGGAACCGAGTCGTCGGTTTGCGGAATACGGGCTTTTATTTCTTCAAACAATTGCTGCTGAAGCGTTTCGGTATGTTGCAGCAGGTGGTTGGCAAAGTCGTTCTCGGAGCGCAGATATTCCTGCACTTCGGGGTTATCTTTATCGCGGAGCCAGTAAAAGTTGTCCACACGGGTATGTCCGTGTGCGGTTATTTGGTGCGGAACGGTTTTGGCTTTGGGTGGGTGCATGTAAGTTGCGGGTAGATATTTTGGTTTTACCTACATTCTTTGGGGCACTTCAATGCCCATAAGATGCAGCGCTTTTTTGATAATACCTGCCGTTACGGCCGACAAGGCTACTCTGAACGTATTGGTGTGCGGGTTGGAATTGTTCATGACCGATAACTCTGCATAGAGTTTGTTGTAGGTTTTGGCCACTGCAAAGGCATAATTGGCCACCACCGAAGGGTCTAGGGTGTCGGCTGCTGTTTGCAATGCCTGTTCATATTGCAACAGTTCGGCTATGAGGTCTTTTTCGAAGGGGTGCAGGGTTTCAACTTGGTAATGCGGTAAAATATAGTCTTGCCCGAATTTTCGCAAAATGGAGTTAATGCGGGCATAACTGTACTGAATAAACGGCCCGGTGTTTCCCTGAAAATCTACCGATTCTTTGGGGTTAAACAAGATGCGTTTTTGTGCATTTACCCTTAGCATAAAGTATTTAAGGGCGCCAATTCCCAAAATTCGGTATAGCAGATGCGCTTCATCGGGGTTCATGCCTTCGGTTTTACCCAATTCTTTGGTGTGCTCTTCGGCGGTTTGCAGCATTTCGGCAACCAGATCATCGGCATCAACCACCTTTCCCTCGCGCGATTTCATTTTTCCTTCGGGTAAATCTACCATGCCGTAGTAAAGGTGGTAAATAGTATTGGCATATGGTTTTCCCAATTTTTCGAGCACTAATTTCAGCACTTTAAAGTGGTAAATTTGTTCGTCGCCCACAACATAAATCATTTGATGCGGGTGATAATCGTTGTACCGAAGTTCTGCCACGCCCATATCCTGAGTAATATATACCGATGTTCCGTCGCTGCGAATGAGCAACTTTTGGTCGAGGTTTTGGTCGGTTAAATCTACCCAAACCGAGCCATCGGGCTGTTTAAAGAACAGGTTTTGGCTTAATCCTTCCAAAGCCATTTCCTTGCCCAGTTCGTAACATTCCGATTCGTAGTAGGCTTTTTCGTACTCAATACCTAATTGTTCAAAGGTTTCTTTAAACCCTTCGTACACCCAGCCGTTCATGGTGCGCCAGAGTTGCAGCACTTCGGGGTTGCCCTGCTCCCATTGTTGGGTGTAGTCTTGTGCCAGAGCGTAAATTTCGGTTTGTTTTTCGGCTTCGGTTCGCTCCATGCCCTGTTGCAGCCAGGGTGCGGCCTGTTGTGTTACCAATTTGTTGTAGAGTACGTAATAATAACCCACAAAGTGGTCGCCCTTCATGCCGGTTCCCTGCGGAGTTGCCCCGTTGGCGCTTAGTTTCCAGGCGGCCATAGATTTGCTAATGTTAATGCCTTTATCGTTGAAAATATTTACCTTATGCACCTCGTGCCCGTTTGCCTGCAAAATGGCAGCTACGGCGTGGCCAACAAACATGTTGCGAATATGCCCCAGGTGAAGCGGCTTGTTGGTGTTGGGCCCAATGTATTCGAGCACTATTTTTTTACCCGATGCCGGCAACTGCCCGAAGTTGGGGTTATTGGCAAGCTGTGTAAACTGTTGCAGCCAAAATTCATTGCTGAACAGGAGGTTTACAAAGCCCTGCACTACATTAAAATCTTCAATAAAGGAGAATTGTTCCTTGAGGTAGTTGCCAATTTCGGCGCCGGTTTGAAGGGGGTTTTTGCGGGCAATTTTTATATACGGAAAAATTACCACCGTTAAGTTGCCGGTAAAGTTTTTGGGCGTTTGGTTTATGGTAACGCTTTGCGGGTCAATTTCGGTTTGGTAGAGGTGTTGTACGGCCTTTGCGGTAGCTTGCTGCAGGGTTTGTTCTATGCTCATGTGTGTAGGTTAATATACGGCACAAAGGTAGGCATTAGAAACCAAGTAAAGAAATGCCAAAGGTTTTTTGATGGCGCAAACCTACCTATCTTCCCTTTGAGTATCAGGCGCGCTTAGCTTTTTCCCACAATACGCTTTGGCGGCCGGTTACAATGCGCACAAAACCCCGGTACACGGCGTAGTTCATCATACAAAAATAAAAGGGCACAAAAAAAGGTTTAAAGCGCAGTTTGCGGGTTTCGAGCAGGTAGCCCAGCAGGGCAAACAAGTAAAAGAGCGTCTGCAAGGCAAGCATGATAACCCAAAAGCTACTGCCGGCGGCGGCCAGATACAGGTTGCAAAGCAGCAACACGGGCAGGGCAAGCGGAGCCAGAGTCCAGCGCAATACACGGTGCGAGATAAACTGAAAACTGAGCACCCCGTAGCGAAACGGGTTCAGCAATGCCCGAAGGCGGTAAATGGCCTGTAAACCACCTGCTGCTATGCGTATTTTGCGTTTCAGTTCTTCGGCTGCCGATGCCGAGGCGTTTTCCATAGCACAGGCATCGGGTTCGTACAATACGCGATAACCGCGTTGGGCAATGCGCAGGGTTTTGTAAAAATCTTCAATAATGGTATCGGGCGGCGGCGGCTCGTAAAGGCCGGTTCTAATGGCAAATAACTCGCCGGCTGCGCCTACCACGGAGTAAAGTTCGGAATCCCAGCGTTTAAGAGCCGATTCGTACTTCCAGTACAACCCCTCCCCTGCTTCGTTTGCGCCGGCCTCACTACCTACCCGAATGCGTTTTTCGCCTGCCACGGCGCCCACCTTTTCATTGGCAAAATGGCGAACAATGTTCAGCAGGGCATCGGGGTTTAAGAGGGTATTGGCATCGGTATAAACCGTTACGGGTGTATTCACCAAGGGCATTATGCGGTTAACGGCGGCAATTTTGCCGCGCCGTTCGGGTTGGTGAAAAACCTGCACCTGCGGGTAACCGGCGGCAATTTGAGGTGTTTGGTCGGTAGAGCCATCGGTAATAACAAAAACCTGCACCATGCCTTCGGGGTAATGTAAGGAAAGGGTGTTCTGCAACTTTTCGGCTATGCAGTCGGCTTCGTTGTAGGCGGCTATTACCACCGTCAGGGGTAACACAAAAGGTTCGGGAGTTTGTGCATGTTTGGCAGGCAGTGCGCCGCGCTTAAACAATCGCTTCAGTTTAATGCACCCATACAGCAATATGCCGTAGCCAATATAAGTGTAAGCTACCAGCAACAAACTGCCCCAGAAAAGAAATAAACACAAAACATAAAAATTCATATAGGCAAGCTTGTAACATTATCTGGCATTTTGCGTAAAGCGCATTTTGCCGTTGCAGGGTTGTTTATAAAGGGTTTTTATATTAGAACAAACGCAATGTTTTGTAAGGTGGTACAATTTTAAAAAAAATGCTTCTGACACTTTTATGACAAAGGTAGCAATCTGCACAATATTGCTGTATCTTTGAGCCAACAAACAACAAACAACAACCCTTATTCTACCAAACAAGCAGTATTTCTGCCGTGGTTTACCAACCGCAATAATCAGGCCGTTATTTTGTGCCTTTTTGTGCCGGCAATATGCCATACAGAACTTGATGTGCGTTTGGGTGATAAGGTAAAGCCCTTAACCCAAATAACCCGCTCGTATGGATTTGTTTTATCTATTAGGCAAACTCTACAAAAACAAATGGCTAATATTAGCCATATCTCTTCTTTCAGCAGCTACTGCCTATTGGTTTGCCGGGCAACAGCCCCAGCGCTACATATCTGCTGCCACAATTGCAACCGGCGTTATCAATAACCCCAACGAACCGGCCAACAGTGCTGCTTACATACAACCCTACCGCGTAGATAATACACTGGCAGCCATTGTAGAAATGCTCCGTTCAAGGGTCAGTGTGTCGCTGTTGTCTGACGAATTGTACCTGCACGACTACCGGCAAACAGGTAAAAATTTTCGCCGGTTTCCCGAAAATGCTGTAAAATATACCGATGGCGAAAAGGAGCAAATTGCCTCTTTATTGCAAACCGGCAAAGAGGGTAAAAAAGGTAAGCCCGAAGGACGGTTGGGTGAAATTTACGAAGACTTGTTAAGAATGTTGGGTTACGATGTTGAAACGCTGAACAAAAACCTTAAAATTGATAGGGTTGGTAATACCGACTATGTAAAAGTGTCGTTTACCTCAGAAAATCCCCAATTATCGGCCTATGTGGTCAATACGCTGTCGCAGTTGTTTACCGAAAGGTACAATGCCGCCACCAATGCCCAAACCAAAAACTCGCTGGCTTATTACTCGCAACTGGCACAGCAGAAAAAAAACGAGCTTAGCGGCAAACTGGAAAGCCTGCGCCAATACAAACTCAACAATAATGTGGTGGACTATGGCGAGCAAACCAAAACCACCTTGGAGCAAATTCAGGAACTGGAGTTGAAACGCGAAGAAATAAACCAGAAAATACCCTCCTATCAAAAAGCTATTGACAACTATAACCACTACCTCAATCAAAACGACCATACCCTTACCCAACTGCAGGAATACAACCGTCAGGTTGGCGAACTCAAAGAACGCCTCAACACTTTAACGCAGCAATATGTTAGCGGCGGCTCTTCAAACAAAGATTTAAAAAACCAGATTGAATCTTTAAGAATTGAGTTGGAGGTGCAAATTAAAAACTCGGCAGTTGGGCAACAAAGCGTGCAAAACAGCGCCAATAAAAAAGATATAGAAACCGACAAAATTGCGGCCGAAAATGAACTGGAAAAAGCCAAAGCCAGTCTGATATCTATAGACAAAGAACTGAACCGGCTGCGCGGCAACGCCACCAACCTCGTTTCGGGTGAGGCAGACATTGCCAATCTGGAGCGCGATATTGACTCGCACTCTACCGAATATGCCGAAATTCTGAACCGCCTCAACACTACCGAGTTTGCCGTTCAATCTCTTACCAACCCGCTTGAAATAGTAGAAACCGGCATGGTTCCCGAAAAGGCAGAACCCTCAAAAACTGCCATGATTACCGCTCTGGCAGGCATTTCGGGGTTGTTGCTTGCAACTGCCTTTGTGTTTTTGCTGGCCTATGCCGACAATTCCTACACCACCCCCGACCGCTTTACCAAATTTACCGGGCTGCCCGTGTTGGAAACCCTGAACGAGGTAAACCATAACAATCCGGTTTCGGCGTTGTTGTTTGCCCGAAGTAAAGAAAAAAACCGCCGCTTTTTCCTCGAAGCCATGCGAAAACTTCGTTTTGCCGTAGAAACATCGGGGGCGAAGCGCATTTTGATCAGCAGCCTCCATGCGGGAGAGGGTAAAACCTATGTACTGGTTGCCCTGGCCTACTCGCTCCTCAAAAACAACAAAAAGGTATTGCTCATTGATACCAACTTTAAGCATAACAGCATTAGCCAAACTTTGGCCAAAACCGGCTCAGACAACCCCCAATCCAATACGTTTACCCAGTTGCAGCAACTGGTTGACCTACACCAACTCAAGGCTGTTTTTCCTGCATCGGGCAGGCTGTTTGGCGAGGAGCAAAACGGCAACGGCGCCGAAGTAGCCGTATTGGGCTGCAATCCCAATGACTGGTCGCCGGCAGAGGCTTTCTCCAAATCTGATTTTGAAGCCTTTCTGCAACATGCTGCCAACCTCTATGATGTTATACTCATGGAAGGCGCTGCGCTGAACCATTTTGCCGATACAAAAGAGCTTACCCGTTTTGCCGACAAAGTTATTGCTGTGTTTTCGGCCAAATCGGGTTATAAAGCGCCCGATGCCGTATCGGTTGACTTTCTCAAACAACTTCAAACCATCGGAAATAATAAATTTTTAGGCGCCGTACTAAATATGGTTAAACTTTCAAACCTCAGCTAAACCCTTACCCAAACAAATTTCACCCTTACTTTCCCTTTACCCAAACCCTGCCGGCAATACCGGCTTACTCCTAACCCACCCAAACAACTAAATAAAATGAGCGGCCTCCAACAGTCGTCATATTGGTATAAATCTGCAATCTACACCTTGTTCGAACAGTTTTCGGTTGTGCTGTTCGGATTTGGAAGTGTGTTTCTGTTGCTAAGAGTTTTAAGCAAAGAGGAGTTTGGCATTTGGGCTCTGTTTTTAACCGTAGCCGCCTTTATTGAAGTAGGCCGCAATGGTTTAATACAAAACGCCCTTATTAAACACCTTACTGCCCTTAACCCCCACGATGCCGGTTACAGTCGGCAATATGCCGTTATAGGTACCGCCTCACTGGTAGTAAACATATTGCTTACGGCAGTTAGTATTGCCCTGCTCTACTTTTTTGCAGGGTATATGGCAACCCTTTGGCGGTCGCCGCAGTTGCAAAACATGTTCTATATTTATGCCATAAGCACCACGGCGCTCATTCCTTTTTCGCAGTGTACCTTTTTGCAGCAGGCCAATTTTAATTTCAGGGGGGTATTTTGGGCTAATTTTGCCAGACAGGGCGTCTTTTTTCTGCTGGTTTTGTTTGCGTGGTTTAACGGCAGCGCCTCGCTTACCGGCATTGCAGTGTACCATGCCCTTGCGGCAACAGCCGGCGCAGTGGTTGCCTTTGCCTTTGCCCGCAAATACCTGCGTCTGAGCGCCAATATTAACCGGCAATGGATGCTGCAACTGCTGCACTACGGTAAATATGTTTTTGGCACTAACCTGGGCGCCATGCTACACAAAAGCATTGACAAGTTTATGCTGGGTTCTATGCTGGGCACAGGTGCAGTAGCTTTATACGACTTAGCCATACGTATTAACAATCTTATGGAAATACCCGTTGCAGCAACAGCATCGGTGGTTTTTCCGCAAAGCGCCCGAAACAGCAACGCGGGCAGTCTGGAAGCGGTAAAAATCCTGTATGAAAAATCGGTAGCGGCCGTGCTTGCCGTGCTGCTGCCGGCTATAGCGCTCGTACTGCTCTACCCCAAAACCATTATTGTGCTTATTGCCGGCGCAAAATATGCCGATACAGCGCCTCTGTTGCAAATTACCGTACTCTATGGCTTGTTTATGCCTTTTGCCCGCCAATTCGGAACCATTTTCGACTCTATTGGCAAACCTCGCTTAAATTTTCTTTTTGTGGTGCTGGGCGCATTGCTCAACCTTGTATTTAATTACTTTTTTATACGCCGCTTCGGCACCATAGGCGCTGCTTACGGTACGCTGCTTGTTTTTGCCATTACATTTGTTTTAAACCAAATTATTCTATACCGGCAACTCAATGTAAGACTCTTGAGCATTGCCCATTATGTGTTGCAGTTTTACCGGCAGTTGCTGGGTAAAATTGACCAAAGCATTGCTGAATTGACTTCTGCCAAAACCATTACTGTTTCGCAAACCGCTAAACCCGAAAGCAATGAAAAAACCGTTTGATTTTATCATACTTTCCATGTGCCGATGGGACGATGTGTATTCTTCTACCATTTACTCCCTTGCCCGGGAATTAAGTACAAACTACCGGGTTTTTTATATAGACCACCCTTTTACGCTTAAAGATGTGGCGCTGAATTTTGGTGCTGCGCGTATTAAAATGCGCAAAGATGCTTTACTGAAAGGTAAAAACCCCTATCGCAAAATTGACGGGCTACCCCATAACTTTACCGCCGTAACGCCGCCCTATACCTGGCCGGTTAATTTTCTTCCCGAAGGCAGGCTGTATAACTGGCTTTCGGAAATTAATGAAGCAACAGTATGGAATACCATCAGACAAACCATTGCCGATTTTTCTATTTCGGATTTTGTCTTTATCAATTCGTTTGACCCATTCTACTGCCGCAAATTTCCTTCTGATATTCAACCGTTGCTAACCATCTATCAAAGCACCGATGACATTACACAGGAAAAATATATTGCCCGTCATGGCGTAAGGCTTGAACGCGAAGCGCTGGATAATGCACAACTCTGCCTGGCCACCAGCAGAGAATTGTGCAAAAAACTAAGTACCCAAATTACACAGGTACAATACCTGCCCAATGCAGCCAACTTTAGCCTGTTTAACCGCGCCGCTACCCAATCTTTTGAAATGCCCGAAGAACTGAAAGCGGTAAATCCCAACCGAAACCGCAAAATTATAGGGTATGTTGGCGATTTGAGCCACCTGCGTATTGATTTTGAACTGCTGCTGAAAACAGCTCAAATTCACCCCGATAAACTGCTGGTTTTTGTGGGCAAAAAGCAATGTTCAGAAATAGAACTGCCTGCATTGCCCAACATGGTATTCATTGAACCCAAACCTCTGGAACAATTGCCAGCCTACCTGCATTTTTTCGACTGCTGTATTATTCCGTTTGAATGCAATACGCTTACCCGAAGCATTTACCCCCTTAAAATAAACGAATACTTAGCTGCCGGAAAACCGGTGGTAAGTACCGCCTTTTCCGATGAAATACGCCAGTTTATGAGTGTAGCCAATATTACCCACTCGCACCGTCAATTTGTGCAAAGCATACAGGAAGCCATAGATACCGATTCGGCCTTGCTGCAGCAACATCGCATAGAAACCGCCCGAAACAACAGTTGGCCGGTGCGCACCCAACAACTGCTGCAACTCATCTGCCGCTATTTACCCCAAAATTTGCAAACCCAAACAACCACTTCTTATGAACCGCTTGAAACAATTCATTAACAGCAAGCCAACCCTTAAAGCATGGGTGCACTGGCTGCTTGTGGTGCCCAACCGGGCAAAGCCACGCCTTTGGGTGCGTCTGTTTATTAATCCGTTTGTACACAAAAGAGGAAACGGAAGCCGCATTGGGCGCTACGCCCGCTTAGATGTGCTGCCGTTTAACCCCTTTACGCTTGGCAGCCAAGCTACTATTGAAGATTTTGCTACCATAAACAACGGCTTGGGAGCCGTACACATTGGCAACAATAGTTTAGTTGGCTTGTCGTGCGTGGTTATTGGCCCGGTAATCATTGGCAATGAGGTTATGCTGGCACAAAACATTGTATTGTCGGGCTTAAACCATACCTATCAAAATGTTTTGGTTCCTATAAGGCAGCAACCCTGCACCACCGCCCCCATTGTGGTAGAAGATGAGGTATGGATTGGCGCAAATGCCGTAATTACGGCAGGTGTTACCATTGGTAAACATGCGGTAGTTGCAGCCGGCAGTGTAGTTACCCGCAATGTGCCGCCTTATAGTGTAGTTGCAGGCAATCCTGCCAAAGTTGTAAAACAGTATAACCCTCAAACCAATGTTTGGGAAAAAGCAGAACAAGCCGGGGTATTGTATCCGGGCATGGTTGCTTTTTACAAATAACGTATTACGCCATTTACCCGAACCGCCTTTTTATAACCCTTATTAATTCAACAACATGAACACGCAAAATCCTTATTCCCTATCACCCATGCAACAACTCATAGAAATATCGCTGATAATTCTATTTTTTGTTGTTTGTTTCGGACTATTTGTAAAAATAGTCTTTTTTTAACATCGAGCGGTTTACAAGTGGCGAACGGTCAGTTTCTGGCCGTTCCCACTATTTTGCAAACCCAAAATTACCCATACAAACACCATGAACAACATCATATTTGACACATTAGCTTCGGTAAAACAAACAACAACGGCTTCTGCGCAACCATTTAACAGGCAAGGCGGCAGACTTTCGGCTCCGCAAACGCTGCGGGGTTTATTGGTTCCGGGCATATTGTCGGTTTGCGGGGCGGCGGTTTTTGCAGCTTATGCTATTGCCTCTCTTGGAGTTCAGGCGGGTATAGGCATTGTGGCAGTTATTTTTGGCATTCCTTTACTGGCTGCGTGCCTGTTTAACCCGTTTTTCGGTCTAAGTGTGTTGCTGGTGGTATCTTTCTTTGTTATGGGAGCAAAAAAATTTATCCCCGGAGAACCTCCATTGGGTATTTTGCTCGATTTGTTCACTTTTTTTCTGTTTTTTGGTATTTTCATCAGGCAATCTTATCAACGCGAGTTTGGCGTGTTGAAGCACCCGGTTTCTTTGCTGGTGCTGGTGTGGATTGCATATAATATTTTGCAGGTTTTAAATCCTTGGGCTGCTTCGCGTGTGGCCTGGTTTTATACTGTTAGAGGCATGGCCGGGCTTACCCTGCTGTATTTTGTTGCCTTGTATGCATTTACAGACCTGCGCCGGGTGCGCATTTCGGGCAGCATACTGCTCATATTGGGATTTTTAGCCGCTGTGTATGGCTTGTATCAGGAGTTTTTTGGGTTCAACAGTGTAGAATGGAACTGGCTCAATGCCGATGAACAGCGTTTTAACCTTATTTTTCAGTGGGGACGTTTCAGAAAATTTTCCTTTCTTTCAGACCCTACCACTTTTGGCATTCTGAGCGCCTGTATCGGGGTGTTCGGGCTTTCGCTGGCCGTAACACTGCCTTCGGGTTTTTCAAAACGCATGGCTTTTTTTGTATGCAGTCTGGTCATCATCTGGGCAATGATTTACTCCGGAACACGGGCGGCCTTTGTTCTCGTTCCTTTGGCCCTCCTGCTGTTTACCTACATCACCTTCAATCCAAAAGTTATTGCACTTACCACCTTATTGCTGTTTGCGGGTGCAGTAGTGGTGTACAAATCGCCCGGCAACCCCACCCTGTACCGTGTGCGGTCTGCCTTTACCCCAAACAAAGATGAGTCGATGCAGTTGCGCCTCAACAATCAGAAAGAAATTCAGCCCTTTATACAAAACCACCCAATGGGCGGCGGTTTGGGTAGCACCGGCGAATGGGGCAGGCGTTTTTCGCCCAATTCGGAGTTGGCCAATTTTCCGCCCGACAGCGGGTTAATACGCATTGCCGTAGAACAGGGCTGGCTTGGCTTGTTGCTTTTCAGCATTTTTACCTTTGCCGTACTCATAACCGGTGTACGCACTTACCTGCGCAGCCGGCACCCTGTGGTAAAAGCCTATGCCCTTGCCTTTTTACTGGTGGTTTTTATGCTCACCATTGCCAATTACCCGCAAGAAGCTATTGTATTGCTTCCAAATAGCATTATCTATTATATTTCGGTTGCGGCATTGGTACGGCTGCAACAATTAGACCGTCAAACCGCAACTTAACCCAATATTCAAACCCTTAAACTCAAACCGCTCATGCTATCAAGATTTTTTATTCCGAAATGGGTAAGGTACCACAACCGCCCGCAGCCAAACCCCAAAAGGCTGTACCACAACATTGAAGGATATTTTCCGCTTGAACTCAAAGATATTATTGAGGGATTGCAACAGTTTAAAACAGAAAACCCGGTAGTCTCTATTGTAATTCCGGCCTATAATGAAGAACATGATTTGCTCAAAACCTTATCTTCACTCGCCGCACTGAAACCCAAATACCCTACCGAACTTATTGTAGCCAACAACAATTCTACCGACGGAACGCAGGCTATCCTGGATATTTGCGGGGTAAAATCGGTTTTTGAAAAACGGCAGGGAATAAGCTATGCCAGACAGGCAGGGCTGGAAGCCGCCAAAGGTACCTATATTTTAAGCGCCGATGCCGACAGTATTTACCCAAATGACTGGGGCAACCGTTTTATAGAAGTACTCATAAACCACCCGGAGGTAGCTTGCATCTATGGCCGATATTCTTTTATTCCGCACAACGGCAGCGCTCTTACCCGCATTGGACTTGCCCTGCATGAACTTTTGGCTGAGTTTGCCTTTAACCTGCGCCCCAAACACCTGGAATGTGTAAACGTAATGGGCTTTAACTTTGCCTACCGCAAAGCCGATGCCTTAGATATTGGCGGCTTTAAGCATAACCTTAATCGGGCAGTTACACAACGCTCCGAAGACGGCTGGATGGCGCTTGAACTCAGCAAACTGGGCGCAGTAAAATTAGTGCATACCAAAAACCGGGTTTGGACCAGCGACCGCCGCCTGATGAACGACGGCAGTTTGTGGGCTGCTTTTACCAACCGCATAAGGCGTTACCTAAAAAATATGTTCAGCCAGCCGCAAACCGAAATCAGCAGATAACTCTGCCGAAGTTGATTGACGCCTGCCTATATGTTACTTCCAGCCAACACCTTTTGCCCGATTTAGGCATTAAAATTGCTTTCTACTTCTGAAAAGGCAGTAAATTGCCTGTCAAATATGTTAAATATTTATTTAACTCAAAGAAAAATCATCTGTACAATGAAAAATACCCATTTACCTGCACTCCTCACATTGAGTTTCAGCCTCATATTAAACCTTTTACTGCCGGCACAGACACAGGCACAAAAAACCGATTTTAACAAAATTGTACAGCCCCTTGATGTGCGGGCCAAAGAATACACCGAATTATTGGTGCAATTGGCCTGGAGCAACAACCCAAAGTATGACGCATTTAAAGTGGAACAAAATATTGCCGAGGAAGAAATTAAACTGGCACAAAAAAAATGGACACGCGATATTAACGCATCTTTTAACCTTAACGAAGCCAATCTTAAAACCCTTGGTTCCGATGAATCTAACGAAAATGTGTTCTTTCCAAGATACAACCTGTCGGCAACACTTAATGTAGGCGCTTTGGTTAACCGCCGCAACGAGGTAAACATTGCTAAGCAAAACCTTCAAATTGCCGAAAATGAAACCAACCAAGCCAAACTGCAACTGCGCGCCGAAGTGCTGCGCCGCTACGAATCATATCTCACCGCCAAAGAACTGCTAAAAATAAGAGCGCAAAATGTGGAAGATATGTATGCCTCATACCTGCTGGCAAAAAGCAATATGGAACTGGGCAAAGGCGATCTGAAAGAGCTGAACAGTGCATCGGACAGCTACAACAAGGCACAGGAAAATAAATTGCTGGCCGAAACCAACCTCCGAACGGCAAAAATTAACCTCGAAGAAATCATCGGGCTTAAATTAGAAGAAATTTATGAAGAAAAATATCTGCCCAAAAATTAAACCGCCCTTGCTGTCTTTTCCCGTCAATACAATTACGGCACCGCACATTTAACAGAACAGGCAAATGGCTTTGGGACTGTTCTTCTGCAAAACTTACAACAAGTTAATTTGCCCAAAATTAATTGCTTTTTCAGAAAACAAAAATGTACCTTTGTCTTGTTATTTAGACGAAGTATAAATAAAGCCTTTTCATGCAGAACACCGCCAAACAGGAAACCAAAACCGCAGATTTGTTGCAATTGGGCGAAACTGCCGTCATTCATTCGTTGTCCACAACAGAACTAAGTGTAAAGCTACTGCAAATGGGTTGTTTACCCGGTAAAAAAATTACCCATGTACGCAGCACCTTGGGTGGCAACCCTCTTTACCTGCGCATTGACAACCAGTTTTTTGCCCTTCGGCGCGAAGAAGCTGCACAAATTGCCGTACTCAACAATAGCAGCTTGTAACCCACCTTCATGCAACCAACATCTAATATTTTATACCTTGCCGGCAATCCCAATTCGGGTAAAACATCGGTATTTAATCATCTTACCGGATTACACCAAAAAGTAGGCAATTTCAGTGGTGTTACTGTCGAAAAAAAATCGGGAATCACCCAAATGCCCAATGGCTCAATATGGCAGGTGGTAGATTTGCCCGGCACCTACAGCCTGCACCCTACTTCGGCCGAAGAATATATTGTGCTGCAAACCTTGCTGCACCCCAATGCATTGTCTGATAAACATACCATTCTTTATATTGCCGATGCTACCAATCTGGAACGGCACCTGCTTTTTTGCACTCAACTTATTTGCCTTGGTTATCCGTTGGTAGTTGGTCTTACCATGACCGATATGGAAGCCGCCAAACAACTAAACCTGAACACCGCCAAATTGTCTGAACTGCTTGGCGTACCCTTTTTTTCCATTAATGGCAGAACCGGGCAGGGTATTGAAAAAGTAAAACAAGCGCTTTGTGCTGCACCAATTGCAACTGCGCCTGCCTTTTTACCCAAAGTTGCCGGCATTGATGCGCAATTGCTTAAAAAGGTGTGTGCAATTTTTAACACAACTAATCAATATGCCGCAGCCCTGTTGTTACAACATGCAAACAGACTGCCTTTTCTTTCGCCCGAAGAGCAAAAACATCTGCTGGAACTGGCTCATACAAACCAATTTAAAAGCCTGCATACGCAAGTGGCCGATACCATGCAACGCTTTGACAAGATTGTGCCCATCATAGCTCAAATTACCACGCCAGCCAACACTCAACCCGATAACCTGAGCCAAAAAATAGACCGGTGGATTACCAACCCTGTTTGGGGGCTGCTGTTTTTCTGTTTCCTTCTGTTTGCCATTTTTCAGGCTATTTTTAGTTTTGCTACTTACCCTATGGACTGGATTGAGCAGTTTTTTGCCGCTGCTCAGTCTTTTATACATGCCAACCTGCCCCAAAGCTTCTTCACTTCCTTGATTGCCGATGGCTTAATAGCCGGCTTGGGAGGTATTTTTATGTTTGTGCCACAAATTGCTATTTTGTTCCTCCTAATTGGCATATTAGAAGAAACCGGGTATATGGCACGCGCCGTTTATCTTTCCGACAACCTGATGCGCCGGTTTGGGCTTAACGGGCGCAGTTTGGTATCACTGTTTTCGGGCATGGCCTGTGCTGTGCCGGCAGTTATGGCCACAAGAACCATTACCAACAGCAAAGAAAGGCTGCTTACCATTATGGTTACGCCGCTCATAAGTTGCTCGGCCCGCATACCGGTTTATACCGTTTTAATTGCCTTGCTTATACCGGCCAACCGGCATGTAGGCATGTTGAATGCACAGGGGTTAATGATGATGGCACTGTATGTTACCGGCGTAGTGGCTGCCCTTGGAGTAGCTGCCATAATGAAACGCTTTGTTAACAGCCACGAACTTAGCTTCTTAGCCCTTGAACTGCCGCCTTACCGGCTTCCGCACTGGAAAAACCTGCTATTGGGCGCCTGGCAAAAGGTAAAGGTGTTTATTGCCGAAGCCGGAAAAATTATCCTCATCATTTCATTTCTTTTGTGGGGAATGGCCAACTTTGGCCCCGGAAATAGAATGCAGGAGGCCGAAAACCGGGTAAAAGCACAATTTACCCAACCAACAGATACCGCAGCGATGGAAGCAAAAATTGCCGAAGCCCGCCTCGAAAACTCATGGGTGGGGCATTTGGGTAAAATTATAGAGCCGGTAATTAGCCCAATAGGGTTTGACTGGAAAATTGGCATTGCCCTGCTTACCTCTTTTGCCGCCCGCGAAGTGTTTGTAGGCACTATGGCCACTATTTACAGCGTGGGCGGCAGCGACGAAAACGGACTGCGCAGCCAAATGCGGGCCGAAATAAATCCTAAAACCGGCAAGCCTGTTTTTAGTACGGCAGGCACTTTGTCCTTGTTGGTATTTTATATTTTTGCCATGCAGTGCATGAGTACAATGGCAGTGGTTAAGCGCGAAACCAACTCGTGGAAATGGACTCTCATTCAATTATTATACATGACCGCGCTGGCTTATGGCTCTTCGTTTATTGTTTTTCGGCTGTTTCAGTAGGGGTTAAATAGGGGCGTAACCCTTCTAAAATTATGCGGGTTCCGCCGGCGTTCTGTTCAACATAGCTTTTGCAAATACTGGCCGCTTGCAAATAAGCAGTGCGGTTGTCATAAAGCCTGGTAAATTGTTGAAGCAGTTCTTTTGTACTACCAACACTAAACGCACCGCCCGCTCCAATAAGATATACTGCTTCATTAAACTTGCTATAACGCGGTCCAAAAAACAATGGCAGACCAAAAACCGCTGCTTCCAGAATATTGTGAATGCCTGCACCAAACCCGCCTCCTATATAAGCGTAGGAGCCATACCGGTAAATATGCAACAACAACCCAATGTTATCAACAATTAAAACGCGGTATTTTGAGGCAACATCGGCAAAATCGGGCTGTCCAATGGCTTCTGAGTATAAAATGCTGCCGGTTCCTTCCAATGTTTTTACCAACCCCGATAATTGCATCTTCCCAATCTTGTGTGGCGCTATTACAAAGGCCACCTCATGGGGCGCTTGCTGTATAAACCGGGCAAGCAGCTGCTCATCTTGCGGCCAGGTGCTGCCGCATATAAACAACTGCCTGCCGGCAGCAAACTGCTCAACTGTTATAACCGTTTTTGCTTCCAAAGCTGCAGCCTGAACACGGTCAAACCGCGTATCGGGTGCAACGGCTGTTTTAACCTGCAACCCTTTGGCATGTTGCAACAATTGCTCAGACTTAATATTTTGAACATATATCATGCGGTATGTTTCCAGCATTTTTCTGAAACCCGAACCATACCACCTGAAAAAAAACTGCCCCGGCCTAAAAACGGCTGAAATTAGAAAAATAGGTATTTTATTCTTTTGCAACAACTGCAGATAGTTAAACCAAAACTCATACTTTACAAAAATAACCAAACCCGGGTTTACCGTTTCCACAAACCGGCGGGCGTTGCCGGGCGTATCGGCAGGCAGATACCATACCGCATCGGCAAAGGGGTAGTTTTTCCGCACTTCAAAACCCGACGGAGAGAAAAAGGTAAGCAAAATCAGCACATCGGGGTATTGTTGTTTTATGGCTTCTATTACCGGGCGGCCTTGTTCAAACTCGCCCAAAGAGGCACAATGCACCCACACCCGTTTTTTTGTTGCCATGCCGGGCAATGCGCTGTCTATTTGGTTCCAAAGGTTTTTGCGGCCGGCTACCCATTTGGCTGCTTTGTTGTTAAACAGTGCAGCAAATTGGGCGGCCGCCACATAAATGTAAATGAATATTTGGTATATTGCTTTGGTTAGCATAGTACATAATGGTAGGCATGCAGCATACTCAAACATAAGAACAGCAAACTACCCTTGAAGTTTTGCTTACAGACATACAGCCATACTGTCCTCGGATGTTTTAAACCATACGATGACTTAGTATAGCCTCTTACAGTTTTATCAAAAAAGCCACATAAGCCGTTCGTCCGTCGGCCGGTAACAGCCCGGGGCCGGGGTAGCCGCCTGCCCGTCGGGTAAAATAGCGGGCATCGGCCAGGTTATTAATGCCGGCGCTAAGCGTGTAATGAACGGCAAATTGGTAATCGGCCGAAATATCTATCACCCGGTAAGCCGGAACAAGCCCTGCTTGCCCGTTTGCCGATGGTGTTTTGGTGTTGCCGGCATCGGAATAGGTTTTCCCCGTCATACTTAGTTGCCCGTTTATGGTAAATCCTTTGTAGTGATAGTTAAGCCCGAAGCGGTGTATATAGCGGGGTGCATTTTCAATGCGTTTGTTTTTAAGGTTGCCTTCTACCAAAGTGCCGTTGCTGTACACAGATGTAAGGTAATTGGTATAAACCGCATGAATAAAAGATACCGAAGCAAACAAACTCAAACTGCCTGCCTGTTCGGTTTTTCCAAAAGCGGCAATTGGGTCAGCCTCGGCATAGACCTCTACACCGCTGCTAATTCCTGTTCCTATATTGGTGCGAAACTGATAGCGCGAACTATCGGGCCACAGGCGGGTAAGGGTGCCAATGCGGTTATGATAGCGGACAAAAAACGCGCTCACATCATAGCTGAGGTAATTGCCTGCTTTACCTCTTATACCTGCATCGGTATTAAAACCCGATGCATCTTGTAAATCGGGGTCAATAACATCGGTATTGGCAGGCGGCGTTAAATCGGAATACAAAACGGGCCGGTAATTTTGCGAAATATTCCCATACAAGGTCAGCTCGTTCAGCGCTTTAAATTCGGTTCCGATTCCCAGCAACAGCAGATTGCGGGTTTGGGTAAGGTTGTTCATGAGGTTTTCTGAACCATCGGAATTAAACTTTAACCTTCCCGAGGCACCCGAAACAATATGTTCCATTCTTATACCCGGCGTTACAGACAGTTTAGGGGTAATTCTGAACATGTTTTCGGCAAAAACGGATAGGTTTTGGGTATCAAACCGAAGGTCGCGGGCAAAATCGCCCGATTGGAGCTCGAGGTCCATTTCGGTACCCGCAGAACCTTTTCCCAGTTGCCTGCGGCGGGTATTGGCCGCAGAAAACCGGATACCTGCCGCCAGCGTATGTTTTTGCTGCCATAGGTTATAGTGGGTAATAGTGCGCAACTCTGCGCCGCCGGTGCGGTAGTGGTCGCGATCAACTTGTCTAAGGGCATAGTTGCCGGTTACGGTAGAAATGGTATCGGGTTGGGTAATGGCGGCTACAAAACCCACACTGTTGCGTTCTGCCACAAGTCCAAATACATTAAGGCGTATTTTGTTGTTATTTTTTCCGTAGGTAATATCGGCATAAAGGTTGGCAATGTTCCATGGGGCGCCAAACCAGTTTCGGGCGCGCAAACTTTGGCGGCTGTTTTGTTGAAAGAGCGAGTCGGTAAGCCCGCCGGGTTGCTGGCTTAGGTAGTCCATTCGGGTATATTCTGCGCCAACGGTTATGTTATCTGAAACGGCATAATTTAGATTTATGTGCCCGGTATTAATATGGTAGCGGCTGTTATGCCGCCAGCCGTTTGCGCTGCGATGGTGAAACCAAGTGGTATATTGCCATTTTCCGCGGGTACCGCCCAACAGGGTAAAAGAGTTAAACAGCCCGTTACTGCCTGCCGTATTGCGGCTTTCCATTGAAACGGGTTTTACCTCGCTGCCTTTTTTTAGTTGGTAATTAAGCAGCCCGCCAAATTGCGGACCATATTGCAGGCTTGCCGCACCGCGCACTACCTGAATTTGCTCTACCGCTTCGGAAGGTGGAGTATAATAGGCCTCGGGATATCCGAAAACATCGGGTGAAATATCGCAGCCGTTTTGCCTTACGTTAAACTCCCACGAGCGGTTGGGGCTTAACCCCCTTGAAGCTATGCCTGTTTGAATGCCCGAACCGTCGTTTTCCCATACCGAAATACCGGGTGTTTTGGCAAACAGTTGCCTTGCCGGGTTAATGGCCAGGTTTACCGTTAACTCCGAAGGTTGAATAACTTCGGTTTTTTTGCCGGCGTATAGGGCAGTGTTTTGCACCTCATTTAATGGTTGCAGGCGTGCATTGCTGCGGTAGCCGCGCACTTCTATCTCCTGCAACTGCTCATTGCGTTCGGTGGCGGTTATGGTTATCCGGGTAGTTTCGGCGGGGCGAATATACATCGTTTGTCTTTGTTGCTCAATGGTAACTGCACTCAGCACCAAGGTGTGTTTTCCGGGTGTTAAACCCGAAATTGAAAAATGCCCGGCAGTGTCGGTTACAGTGCCTTTGTTTTGCAGGGTAATGTTTACCCCCGCCAAAGGCTGGCCGGTTTTGGTTTGCACATTGCCCTCCAAATTTCCGGTGGGTTGCTGTGCTGCTGCCTGCTTACTCAGGAGCATCAGCAACATCAATAAAGCCGCCAAACCGGCCGGTACTTTAGTTGTAAACCTACGTTTTGTCGTGAATAATTGCTTCATTTGCGACTATATTTAATTAGACTAATTCTAAATAATGTGCAAAGAAAAGCATTTATTCTTCAAAGTTGCAACAACCGAAGCAAAAAAGTTAAAACCTAACAGTGCGCAGCGTTAAATTTGCCAATAGTTTGCGGCAAGTTGCTGTTGTTTTCAGTAGGCCAAATCGAGGTAAACCGTTGCTTTGCTGCGGTCTGTTTCATCGGGTGCTTCTACCTTAGCTACCCCGAAATAGATGAAATATGCGTGCTCATCCATTTCATCGGTTTCCTGCAAGGGGTCTTTTTCGGAATATAGAATGGTAACATCGTCTCCTTCATCGGGGAGGAAGTCATACTCATCTTCAATTCTCCACTGAAGTAACTGGCGACAATTTTCTGCCATTTCGGCCGGCATTCCGGCTTCTTCTGCATTGGTAATAATGATGTTCATGTTGATTGTGTTGGTTAAGTATGGTTTTGAAATGTTTTGAAAGAGCGGGGACATCCGTTAGCGCAATTGTTTTATGGCCATACTGCCGAGGTTGGGCTGCAGCAGGTTAAAATCGGTGGCGTTTACGTTCTTGTCCTTATTTATATCGGGCAATACATATACGCCGGTGGCCTGTGCATTTATCCATGCGTTTACATCGGCATGGTTAATAACTCCGTTGCCGTCTGTATCGCCGGCGGGCAGGCAAAACTTGCCGCCTACGCTTTTGAGGTGTTCATTGCCAAACGCGGTATTGGCATTGGTGGTAAAATTGTAGGGGACGTCATTTGGCAGGGCAATGGGCAAGGCACTTAAAACGCCCGAAGTATCGTAAAATACCAGTACTTGGTGTACAATTTCGGGATTGCCGGGCAGCACTTCTATGGCGGTAATGTAGCAGTTTTGCAACAGGTTGGAAGGAATATCAAAACACCGGTACTCATCGGTTGTTTGCTGTACGGTATAAGTAGGTATGGTTACCGCTAAATCGGGTGTTCCCAGCACCGATTGGTTGTTGTACACCGGCGGTATTGGCGCCAGGGCAGGGTTTCCTTCTGGCGCACCGCCATCGAGCCATTGCTGTATAAGGGCTATTTCGTCGTCGCAAAGTACCCGTTCATCGGTAAAATGGACATACTGGTTATCGGGTGGCCAGGGCGGCATGTGTCCTTCGTCCGTTTCTATGGCAATCATATACTGGTGATCTTAGGCATCGGCATAGGTAAGCAGCGAAAACGGAGCAATTCCGCCTTCGTGGTGGCATTTGGTGCAATTGGCGTACAAAATAAGCGCTATATGTTCGCTCCATGTGGGAATTTGGGCAAATAAACCATTAAAGTAACATAAAAGCAGCATAAACACAAACAGTACTTTGTTCATGGGCGGTTAGTTGGGCGGGTAAACAAAATGCACAGGAGGCAAATATAGCCATAAAGCGCAAATTACCAAACCCGATGTCTGAAAAAAGTGCCCATTAGGCCCGTTTGGGTCGGAAAAAAAATCTTACTGGTCTTCAGTACATGCTATGTACTACAGATACACAACTATTTTACTCATTAAAACGTTATTCGGGTAAAGCAGGTAATATGATGGTGTTTCGGGTTACTTTGTTACTGGCATTTTTTGGTTTGGCCAGTTGTTTTTCGGCCGAAGGAAATTTACAGGCACAAGATGCCAACAGCCGTTTGGTGCAGTTTTCGGGCATTGTAATGTCATCCGATAGTTTATCTCCTGTTTTTTATGCCAACATTTGGGATAAAAGCAAGCGCCGCGGCACCATCAGCAACGGGCAGGGGTTCTTTTCTTTTGTGGTTACCAAAGGCGATACCATTTTGTTTTCGGCAGTAGGATACCAAAAGGCAAAAATGGTCATTCCTTCCAATTTACCAGAAAACACCTATTCTGTCATTCAGTTTATGAAACATGATACGGTAATGCTGCCTACAGCCATCATTTACCCTTGGCCGGCACCTCATGAGTTTAAACAGGCTTTTCTCTCACTCAATATTCCCGATGACGATATTACCCGCGCCGAAAAAAATTTAGACCAGCAACGCATTCAGGAACTTTCGCTCTCCATGAAAATGGACGGCAACGAAAACTTTGACTACCAAATGCGCCGTTACTCGCAAAACTTATATTCTGTAGGTCAATCGCCCCACATGCGTATTTTTGACGTTTTTGCCTGGGCAGAATTTTTTAAAGCCCTGAAACGCGGTGATTTTAAAAACAAGTACAAAGATAACAAGGACTAACGCCGATTGCTTCCTTACTGCTCTTCCCCTTATGCCAAAGTTTTTTTATCTTTCCATTTGGACAGGGGTTAAACCGGCTGCCGGATTGGGTTGTTTATGCTACATAGTTTTTTTACCTGATTTATATTAAATATTCAACCACATGAAACTTATTTACAACCGGTACGCATTGCCGGCTGCCATATTGCTTTTTACTGCCTGTTTGTGCCTGCTCGCTGTCTTCTCCGCCTGCAACCCAAAAGCAGACAAAGGAACCACGGTAGGCAAGCCAAAAATTGTTACCACAACCGGTATGATTAAAGATGCAGTACAAAACATAGTAAAAGATAAGGCCGAAGTAGCATCCCTTATGGGCGCCGGTGTTGACCCGCATCTTTACAAAGCCACCCAAAACGACCTCAACTTACTGAGTAACGCTGATATGGTGTTTTATAACGGTTTGTTTCTGGAAGGGAAAATGGAGGATATCCTGGAAAAATTAGCCCGCCAGAAACCAGTTTTTGCCGTTTCTGATGGCATTGACAATGCATTGTTTTTACCCCTGAGCGGTAAAACGGCTACAGATGGCAAACATGCCTACGACCCTCATATTTGGTTTGACGTATCGCTTTGGGCAAAAGCAGTAGCGCAAATAAGCAAACATATGCAGGAAAAAGACCCCGAAAATGCCGACTTCTACCGCGCAAACGAAACAACTTACCTGCAACAACTTGCCGCCCTGCATGAAGACGTTAAACAGCAAATTGCCACCATACCCAAAGAGCAGCGGCTGCTCATTACCTCGCACGATGCTTTTAACTATTTTGGAAGGGCCTACGATATTGAGGTGAAAGGTTTACAGGGAATATCAACGGTAATTGAGTTTGGACTGAAAGATATTACCGATATGGTAGAACTCATCAGTTCCCGAAAAGTAAAAGCAGTGTTTGTTGAAAGTTCGGTGCCTCCCAAACCGCTCGAAGCAGTGGTGGCCGGCTGTAATGAACGCGGTCACAGAATAAGCATTGGCGGAACCTTGTTTTCTGATGCTATGGGGCAAGATGGCACCCCCGAAGGAACTTATACCGGCATGGTGCAGGCTAATGTACGCACCATTGTACAGGCTTTGAAATAGATTGCTACCACCTTATACAGCAATTATACAGCAGCACACCGGCATATTGCCCACGATGCGTACCTTAACCTAAATAACTTACCTTAATATTGCAACTCCCTAACCAAAAGAGTCCGTCTGAAACAGACAGCCTTTTTTGGTTAATTCAATTTTATATAAAAATAGAACTACTGCATTGCTAATAGTTCCAGCTTCCCTGATTTGGATTACAGGACGCACCGAACGGAACCGTTGCCGTACCGGTATTGCTTACAATTCCTGCCGCGTCGGTGGTAGTGTAGGAAATGTCAACACTCACATTACCGTCAACAGGGTCAACCGAAATGATTTGGGTGGGTACGCCGCTGCCGTTGGTGGGAACATTTACCCCGCCACCCGGAAACATACCGCTTGTATAGGTGATTCCGTTTATGCTTATACTTGTTGCATTGGTGGGAAAAACTGTAATGGTAATGCTGCTAACCGTGCCATCGGGGTCTGATGCGCTGAAAATGGGCGCACTGCCCGATGTCAGTAAGTTATCGACCCGTACACTGGTAGTGCCGCCCGGATTGCTTTGAGTAACAGAGGTGGCTGTTCCCGCTACCGGCGGCTGCTCTATACCAAAATTAACCCCTGTTACATCGGCGCTGCCTACCGTTACCGCTATAGAGCCGTTGGGTGTGCCGCCTTCATTGCCCGTGCCGGCGCCGTTGTTGCTGCCAAAAGCTTCGCCAACATTTACCCAACCGGCAGGAACCGAAGGTGTTGTAGCCGTAGCAGAAGTGGCTATTACCACCGTATAACTGCCTGCCGATAAACCGGTAAACGTGTAGGTGCCGCCTGCCGGAAGCGTAATGCTCTGTACCACACTGCCGCCTTGTACTAAATTGGCATACATCTGCGTGGCAGATACCGTGCCTATGCCCGTGCCGTCAACACTGCTGTCGGTTAAGCCGTCCGTATCGTGGAACAGAGTGCCGGAAATGTTGTAGGCAGCAGGAAGCGGACATAAATTTGTAACCGCCGGCGTGGAAGGCAGACAGGTAGAACAGGTGGCTGCCGTATAAGTACCCGACCAACCTGTACCGCTTGTTTCATCGCCCGAACGGAAGAAAGCACTATTTACAAAAACCTGATTTGAAGATGCCCCCTTGTAAACCGGGCCCATAAAAAAAGGCGAAGCAACAAAAGATGCTGCCACATTGGCCGTTATGGTTGATGGACTGGAAGTGCCACACCAATAAAATCCTCGCGGGTCGCTTTCATTGGCAGGTACATCGCCGCCACTATTGGAATTAGACCACCAGAAAGTCCAGTTGCCAGCAACAGGGTCATACATTACTTTAAAGGCAATATACCCATCTTCGTTTGCCGGAGTTGCGAAAAGCTGAATTGCAGTAAAATTGGCCGAATTATCTAAGCCGTTTGTAAAACTGCAAAACTCAATTTTTGAGGTTCCGTCTCTTCCTTTTACAATGGCAAACCCGTTGCCCGTTGTAAAATCTGAACTGGTACCGCCCAAGCAATAAGCCATGTAGCGGGTATCTAACGAAAATGTGTTGGCGGTGTACAGGGTAAAAGTCCAGTACAGTTTATTGGTTGCGCCGGCGGCGGTTTCCTGCCTGTTGGCATAGTGAAAAGATGCGCCGGCCGAACTCAAAAGCAGCCTGTCGCCGTTAGAAGATACGGTACCGGCCGAATTAGGCCAGTTGGTAGCATTAAAAGTGTTACATCTGTCGCCTCCTCCGCCATTGTTAAACTGCAATGAGCCGGGGTTATTGGAAAGATGGTGTCCGTCGGCCAAAAACTGCAAATCATTATTTGCGCCGTTAATATGTGCTTCGGTAAATACATCAATACCGGTACAGCTGCCGCTTGCATTATTTCCTGTAAAGGTGTTGTTGCTAAAACTGAGCGTTGCCAGATTATTACCTTCTGCTACAAAAACGCCGCC
Source organism: Sphingobacteriales bacterium TSM_CSS (assembly GCA_002212985.1). Lineage (GTDB taxonomy): Bacteria > Bacteroidota > Bacteroidia > Chitinophagales > UBA2359 > UBA2359. Next base: position 20,076 of record NBMY01000097.1, on the reverse strand, counting down.
GCCTTCGGCATTGGCATCGTTTGCGGTAAAATAATTGTTGGTAAGGGTAGTATTGGCATCGTTGAGGTAAATTCCTGCGCCGGTACCGGCAACATTGCCGTCAAAAATGGTATTGCTGATAGTAAGCGTTACAAGGCTTGCAGCAGCACCTGCAGCATAAATTGCTCCTCCGTAGCGGGTATCGGCGCTGGCAGTCCAGGTGGCATCGGGTGAGCCGTTGCTCTTGAAATTACTGCCTGTTATAGTAACATTTGAACCGCTTTCTATATCTAAAGCGCCGCCATCGTAGGTGGTTCCGCCCGAGGTAAAATTACAGGTAAAAAAGGTATTATTAAAAGAAACAACGGCATTGTTTTGTATAGAAACCGCACCGCCTGCGCTGGCATTTGCCTCATTTCCTGCAAAGGTGCAACCGTCAAAATCTACATGCACATCATCGTGAATTTGTACAGCACCGCCTGAAGTATTTCTGAAATTGCAGCGGAAAGCAGAATTAATGATATTCAGGTCAGAGGTTAGTGTTCCTGTAACAGACAAGGCGCTGGCGGTGGCTGTTCCAACGGTAGCGGGATTATAAGCCAACGGGTTGCTGTTGTTAATAAAGCTGCAACCCGTTATGGTTCCTGTTCCGGCTGCGGCAAGGGCTACTTTAAGGGCATCGGTAGCAAGGTTACAGTTGTCAAACGTACAATTGCTGATTGTCCAGCCGGTAGCAGTAGCCGGAACATTAACTGCTCCGGCTGTGTTTCCCGAAAACTTTTTAAATTTGAAGTTATTAAGTGTGCTTCCACTGCTTAAAGAGGCAAAGCAAACCTGACTGGTTCCGGCAAGTGGCGTATTGTCAATTAAAGCGCCGTTGCCATTTACCGCAACATTGGCAGGTATGACATAACCGGTGCTGGCAGTTCCCCAATCGAGGCTGCTGCCTGTCATATTGGTAAGGTAGGTTCCCTGAGCAAAATTCAGGGTAGTTACAGACGGGTGCGTTTGTGCATACTGCACCATTGCCCGCCAGGTACCATAAGGCGTATTTCCTGTGACATCGGCAGCCGCAAGGGCATCCTGAGCGGCGGGTGTTGTTGGTGTATAACATGAGGGCGGAACTATGCTAAGCGTGGTTTGTGCATAGGTTTGAATACCCATGACGGTAAGCAGAAAAAAAAAGACACACAGTGCCGGCAAGGCACAATGCCACACAAAAGTGTAATTGGAACTGAGTTTATTCATGAAGCTAAAATTTATACTTTTTATACAAAACCTACTTTTTGCTCCCGGCTGTTGACGAAAGGCCTAAATCATATAGCCTCCCGATAAACAGGAAAACAGCAACTTATACCCCGACATATGAGAAAAAGGGACAAACTGATTAAATTGACACTACACGATTTTTGTGTGTAAAACAATTAATGATTTAAGTAACACGCAAAAGTACAACAAACTAATTTACTTTAAATGTTTACAAAGAAAATATTTAATTGTCAATTTTGCTGAAAATAGTAAGTAAAATTGCTACTTTAGCACCTGAAAGGCTTTATATGAAATATCACAACCTTAATTTACAGTAAATGATAACCATATGCCCGACAAACTACACGAACTGGTACAGAATTTATCGGGTGGCGAAATGCGCTATTTCAGGCAATTTGCAGCCCGTTCGCATAAATCGAGCGAGAAAAACTACCTGCACCTGTTTGATGAAATGGTACGGTTATTGAAATACGATGAAACAATACTGGTTGATCGGCTGAAAAAAAAGGGGGTAAATACCCAGTTTCTTGCCGCCGATAAAAACTACCTGTACAGACAAATTATGAAAAGCCTGCTTATTTTTTATTCCGAAGCAAGATCCGGGCTTCAGGCAAAATCCCTTATCGGGCAAATTGAAATTTTGTATCATAAAGGTCTATATGAGCATTGCTCCAAACTCATGAGGCAATGCAAAAAGTTAGCTCAGGAAAAAGAACAATTCGGATTGCTCGTTGACCTGCTTCACTGGCAACGCAAAATAGAAGGCATACACTATTCCTTGGAACAGGCCGAAAACCTGTTTAACGAAATTGAGCAGGCATTGGATAAACTCAACAACTACAATGCCTATAACCGCCTTTATTACCGCATTATGTTGTTTAGGAAACAGTACAACAAAATTCGCACACCCGAAGACCTGCAACATTTAAACACCATTATGCAACACCCTTTGCTTGTTTCAGAAACCTGTGCAAAGAGCAAAACGGCCACCATACGGTACTACGAAATTTACGCCAACTACTATCACCTGCTCCAAAACAAAGACCTTGAATACAAAGCAAATACCCAAATATGTGCCCTTTTAGATGACGATTACCTTCAAAACAGCCCTTTCGATTACCTTGCTTATTTCAGCCGCACCCTCTCCTTGCAACAATATGTCGAACCCGATAAATTTGAAAAAACCCTTGAAATTATTAAAAACCTTCCATCCCTGCTTAAATCGCCAACTACCGGGTTTTATGCCATGGCATTTACCTATACCGCAAGAATTGAAATGAACAGGGCTATTAAATCCAAACAATTTGACTCAGCTCTGGCATTGATAGAACCGCAAGAAAAACAATTAGTTAAATATAATAATTTTATTTCCGACGAATTCAAAATGACTGCCTGCTACCATTTTGCCTATATATACCTTGTTCATGGCAATTTGGCAAAAGCCCTACATTATATCAATAACATTATCAACAATTTTGAAGAAACTACCCGCCCCGATGTGTATGTTTATGCCCGCATAATGCAGATTTTACTGCACTACGAACTGAAAAACTACCGCATCCTGCCCTACCTCGTCCGTTCTGTTACAGAATTGCTCCAAAGCCGGAAAAACTTGTTTGAGCCGGAAAAATTGGTGCTCAAATTCTTTCAAAAAATCCACACCGTTTCAAACGAAAAAGAACACATACAGGAAATAAACAACCTTAAAAAATACTTCACCGATAAAATATCGAAAAACAGTTTAGAATACAAAATACTCGACTACTTTGACTTTATTGCCTGGCTAAACAGCAAAATTAACAACACCTCTTTTTATCAGGCTATGTTGACGCAACCCTCATAACACCTAAACCCTGCACAGGCCTGCCCGAAACACAAGCATCGGGTGCGAATAAGCCCAATCTCACGCGTCGCCCGAAATTGCTGCCATTTCTTTCTTGCAACGCATTAAAGGTGTGGCACTTCGGCATTTTTATTGCCTTGATTTACAAAAATCCCTACCTTTGCAGTTTTTATTGGACAGGTAAAGCACAAACCTAACTTTTTTATGCAGGAACTCAATAAAACATACAACCCCGAAACCGTAGAACAAAAATGGTATGAATACTGGCAACAGCACGGTTTTTTCCGTTCTGTGCCCGATGAACGCCCCCCCTACACCATTGTTATACCGCCGCCAAATGTTACCGGCGTGCTGCACATGGGGCATATGCTCAACAACACCATACAAGACGTACTCATACGCCGCGCCCGAATGAAAGGCTACAATGCCCTTTGGGTGCCCGGCACCGACCATGCAAGCATAGCCACCGAAGCCAAAGTGGTGCAAATGCTGCGCGAAAAAGGCATTAAAAAATCCGATTTATCGCGCGATGAATTTCTTACCTACGCCTGGGAATGGAAAGAAAAATACGGCGGCATTATTCTCAAACAACTCGAAAAATTAGGCGCTTCGTGCGATTGGACCCGCACCCGCTTTACCATGGACACCACCTACTACCGCGCCGTAATAAAAGTGTTTATTGACCTCTACAACAAAGGCTTTATTTACCGCGGCCTGCGCATGATTAACTGGGATTGCGAAGCCAAAACCGCCCTCTCCAACGAAGAAGTGCAATATGCCGAAGGCGGCGAAAAATCGCACCTCTACTCCGTGCGGTACAAAATACAGGGAACTGCCGATGAATGGGTGATTGTAGCCACCCAACGACCCGAAACCATTATGGGCGATACCGCCATTGCCGTAAACCCCACCGACCCACGCTTTACCCACCTCATTGGTAAAACCGCCCTGGTGCCGCTCATTAACCGCCCCATTCCCATTATTGCCGATGCCTACGTAGATGTAGAATTTGGTACCGGTTGTCTTAAAGTAACCCCCGCACACGACCCCAACGACTACGAAATAGGCCAACGCCATAACCTGCCCGTTATAGACACCATAAACCTTGACGGAACCCTGAACGAAGCCTGCGAAATTCCCCTGTACGTTGGCTTAGACCGTTTTAAGGTGCGAAAACTTATTGTGAAAGACCTGGAAGCCGCCGGGCATTTGGTAAAAACCGAAGATTATATTGCCCGAATTGGCCGTTCTGAACGTACCGGCAGTGTGGTAGAACCCAAACTGTCGTTGCAGTGGTTTATAAAAATGAAAGAAATTTCGCATCGAGCGTTGCAGGCGGTTGAAAACGATGAGGTACAGCTTATTCCGCCAAAATATAAAAACACCTACCGCCACTGGATGGAAAATGTGCGCGATTGGTGTATCAGCCGGCAATTGTGGTGGGGGCATCGCATACCCGCCTACTATTTTGGCAGCGGCGAAAACGATTATGTAGTAGCCGAAACCTCCGAGGAAGCCCTGCAACTGGCGCAACAAAAATCGGGCAACCCTAAACTTAGTGCCGATGACCTACATCAAGACGAAGATGTGTTAGATACTTGGGCATCGAGTTGGCTTTGGCCTATAGCGGTTTTTGACGGGTTTGAAGATTATGACCCCGAAACCCGAAAATTTACCCGCATTAACCCCGAATTGCAATACTACTACCCTACCGACGTGCTGGTAACCGCTCCCGAAATTCTGTTCTTTTGGGTAGCCCGAATGATTATTGCCGGCTACGAATATTTAGACGAAAAACCCTTTAAAGATGTGTATCTTACCGGCATAGTGCGCGATAAACAGGGGCGCAAAATGTCGAAATCTTTGGGAAACTCGCCCGACCCCTTAGAACTTATTGGCAAGTTTAGTGCCGATGGCGTTAGAATTGGCATGTTGTTCTGCTCACCTGCGGGCAACGACCTGCCTTTTGACGAGAAACTCTGCGAACAGGGCCGCAATTTTGCCAACAAAATATGGAACGCCCTGCGTTTGGTAAAAGGCTGGGAAGTTGCAAGCGGCAGCAACCCCGATAACCAACCCGTATTTAACTGGTTCGAGAGCAAACTCAACAAAACCCAAACCGAATTAGACACGCTCTTTGAGCAATATCGCCTTTCGGAAGCACTTATGTTGCTTTACACTTTTATTTGGGACGATTTCTGCTCGGTCTATTTAGAAATGGTAAAGCCCGATTATGGACAACCCATAGATGCCGAAGCCTACGAAAAAACCATCGGTTATTTTGAGCGACTAATGAAACTGCTGCATCCTTTTATGCCTTTTATTACCGAAGAAATATACCAGCATTTAGCAGACAGAACCGAAGGCGATGGCATTTGCATCAGCCCCTATCCCGAAATTGGAGAGATAAACGCCCATGATTTTAGTTTAGGTGAAAACCTGAAACTCCTGCTTACCCAAATACGCGATATTAGGGCAAAGAAAAACCTAAAGCCCAAAGACCCCGTACCCATGTACGCCAATGTTTCGCTACCCAATTTTTACAAACCCATAATACCTGTTCTGAAAAAGAAAGCTTTTTTATCTACTTTTGAGTTTACCACTGCCGAAGTGCCTAACAGTGCCATGTTTATGATAAGCACCGAAATTTACTACATCGGTTTAGGCAATAACATAGACATTGCTGCCGAGCGCGAAACCCTGCAAAAAGAATTAGCTTATTTGGAGGGGTTCAAAAAATCGGTATTAGCAAAACTCAGCAATGAGAAGTTTGTAAACAGCGCACCCGCTGCCATTGTAGAAAAAGAGAGGGCAAAATTGGAAGATGCCGAACAGAAAATATCTGCCTTGCAAGATGCTTTGGCTAAATGGTAAGCAGCGCCGGTTGAGTTGTTAATTGGGTAAGTGCTGTTGTTTCATACCTGTTTCAGGCTTTATGCTGTGCCATCAGGCTTTGCAGGTGGCGGGCAGTGCGGTTGGGTCCGTTGTGACTCCAGCCGGGTGGTTTAAGGGCATACAGCAGGCTGTCTTTCAAAGTAGGAGCGTTTTTCATGTCGTGCCAAAGTGCGGCAAACTCGTGGGTGGCAATTTTAAGCGGGTTAAAGGTGTGTATGTTGGCGGTAATGCCATATACTACCGGTGTTTCCTTTTTTTCGGGGTAAAAAGTACCAAACAGTTTGTCCCAGATAATAAAAATGCCGGCATGATTTCTGTCTAAGTATTCCACATTGGCTCCGTGATGTACGCGGTGGTGCGAAGGCGTGTTCATAAACCACTCTAAAAAGCCCAGTTTGTTTACGGTTTGTGTATGAAGGGCAAACTGGTAAATAAGGCTAATAGAGTGCATAGTTAATATCATAATCGGGTGAAAACCAACCAAGGGCAACCACAACCACCAAAAATACTTGTAGAGCAGTTCTGCCCAACTTTGGCGCAGGGCAACGGCAAAATTATATCGCTCAGATGAATGATGGTTTACATGCGCCGCCCACAAAATGCGCACTTCGTGGCTAAGGCGATGATGCCAGTAAAAGGTAAAGTCATCGGCAAAAAGAATAAGCAGCCATGCCCACCACTCCCAGCCTATGGTAAACAGCCGGTATTGATATACAGCGCTGTAGGCCACAAAAGCCAGCGCTTTCATTCCGGCGCCAATTACCACAGACCCCAGCCCCATAGCAATACAGGCGGCGCTGTCTTTGGCTTCGTAAAGGTCTAAATGTTCTTTATACCCAATATATAACTCAATGGTCATCATGAGTAAAAAGAAAGGAATGGCGTACATGATTATGGGGTCAACAAGTATATTCATAGCCTACTTATTTTAAGTGCTAAGATAGCTGTAATGCACCAAAAAAACAAGCCTAAAACCCGAAAATACTGAAACCGCCATCTGCACACAATGCCTGTCCGGTAATATAACCCGATGCAGGTAAGCACAAAAAAGCAACGGCAGCGGCAACTTCGTGCGGTTCTGCAATACGCCCAAGCGGGGTTCTTTGCAAAACTTCGGCAAGAAATTGCGGGTTGTCAAGTACCTGTTGGGCAAGAGGCGTATTGGTGTACCAGGGTACAACGGCATTTACCCTTATACCGTCTGTGGCCCACTCTACGGCAAGGTTGCGGGTAAGTTGCAGCATGGCCGCCTTACACATGGCATATACCGAACCTGTTCTAAGGTGAGTAATTCCTGCTACCGAGGCAATGTTTACCACAGTTGCCGGCTTTTTAGGGGCAGCCTTCAGCAACGGGTAACACAAACGGCTCATTTCAAACACCGAAGTAAGGTTGGTTTGAAGCAAAAAGGCATATTCTTCTTCGGTATAATCAATAGTTTTTTTGCGCAGGTTGGTACCAACATTATTTACCAATACATCTACATATTGCCAATTATCTTCTATCCATGTTGCAATGAGGCGGCGGTGTTCGCTGTTGCCAACATCTGAGGCCAACCCAAAGGCGGTAAAACCTTCCCGTTGCCACTCCTTTACCGTTTCAGCTACTTCCTCCTTCTTTCGGGCAATAATTAAAACTGCTTCTGCCCCCAACAGCAGCAACTCTTCTGCAATGGCTTTGCCAATACCGCGGGTGCCGCCGGTTACCAAGGCTTTTTTACCTTCCAAACTCCATCGGGGAGGTAATAGAATGGACATTTGCCTGCAAATTTTAGTTCAGAATTTAATGTTATTCTTTAACGATTGGTTCGCAACAATATTTTGTTCCAACAAAACCTTCTGCCAAGGTATGCCGGCAGGTTAATGGCAATCTTACCAGAACCATTCAATACATTAAAAATGGACAACTTATGGTATAAAATAATATAAATGTAATAGGACTATTGGCTTTTTCAAAAATTCATCGTATATTTACGATATAAAATGAAATTTATGGCTGTAAATAAAAAAAATGAGTTCCCCGATGCGGAAGCAGAAGCGGCAGGGTTTGCCAAATTATTATCGCACCCCGCACGGATTGCTATTTTACAAGCACTTGCCGCGCGCCAAACCTGCATTTGCGGCGAACTAGTAGAAGTGTTGCCGCTTTCGCAATCAACAGTATCGCAACATTTAAAAGAGCTGAGAGAAGGCGGGCTTATAAGCGGGCAAACAGAGGGGGTAAAATCTTGCTATTGCATTAACTAGGATAACCTGCAACAGGCAGCCGACCAACTCACACAATGCCTGAAGTTGCTGCTTGAGTTAAAACCCGGCAACGGTTGCTGTTAGCATTTTTATGCAACAGACAGCACAATGCCTTAGCTGTTCATATTTTAAACAACAATTTAAAACCTGCAATTATGCAAAACCTTAAAGATTTGGTAAAAGAAAAGTACGGACAAATTGCAAACCAAAGCGCGGGCAAAAACAAGTCGTCTTGCTGCGGTTCTTGCAGTTGTAATGACACTACGGTTGATTACACTATAATGGCAGACGATTACCAACATTTGGCAGGCTACAACAGCGAAGCCGACCTTGGCTTAGGCTGTGGGTTGCCTACCGAATTTGCACAAATAAAACCGGGCAATACGGTTGTTGACCTTGGTTCGGGTGCCGGTAACGATTGTTTTGTTGCCCGCGCCGAAACCGGTGAAACCGGCCGGGTTATAGGGCTTGATTTTACCCCTGCAATGCTGGAAAAAGCGCGAAAAAATGCAGCAAAATTAGGCTACAACAATGTAGAGTTTGTGCTGGGCGATATTGAAAATATGCCGTTGCCCGATAATTTAGCCGATGTGGTAGTGAGCAACTGCGTTTTTAACCTGATACCCGATAAGCGCCGCGCATTTGCCGAAACTTACCGCATTTTAAAACCCGGCGGACACATGAGCATATCGGATATTGTACTGGATGGCGAGTTGCCTGCCGACCTGCAAAAAGCAGCCGAAATGTATGCCGGCTGTGTATCGGGCGCTTTACAAAAAGAAGCGTACCTAAGCATTATAAGAGAGGCAGGGTTTAAAAACTGCGTAGTTCAAAAACAAAAATCTATTACCATACCCAGCGAAATTTTGTTGCAATATCTTACCCCGCAACAAATAGCGTTGTTTAACCAAACCATTGGCATTTACAGCATTACCGTATTTGCCCAAAAATAACTACAGTAAACCAAATATATGGTAAAAGCGCCCAACCTGCGCTTTTTATGCTTTGGAGGCGGCGCTTTTATCATTTTATTTCGATGCCGCAGGCTGTTCGGGCGCTGCCTTTTCAATACTTAGGCCAATGCTCAATACATCGGGCAGGGGGTTTACCCGCATGTTTTGTTCAAACTCAAACCGGTAAGTTCCCGCTTCGGGCATAATGGCATTGGGCTGTATGAGTATTTGTTGGTTAATGATGCTGCCCGAATCCTTACCATACCATTTACCTTCTTTATCGGCCAAAGGCAGTTCGGTTCGGCGTTCCATTTTTTTGCCAGATGGCAGGGTGGTGTAAATCATTACCCACATATTACTGTAAGTATAATTATTGGTGTGCCGCAGGTTTACATACACATTATAACGCGATACAGTATCAGTAACCGGCGCTTCAAAGGCGGGTTTAAATTCGTAAGTCCAGTTACCATTGGGTATTTCGGCGTTTTTTTCAAACACCCGGTTGCCGCTGTTACAGCCCCCCAGCAACAAAGCGCAAACGGCTAAAACAGTGGTTATTGTAAAGTCAGGTGTACGCATAAACATAATACTGTTGTTATAAATGAAAATAAAACAGGATTAGTCGCTTTTTTTATCGGGTTTGTTGGGGTTGCGCCTTGAAACAACAGGCAGTTTGGTTTCATCTTTAGCGGTTTGCTCAATATTACCACTGTCATTGCCCAAAGGTTTCTTTTTTCGTTTGCGTTTTTTCTTTTTAAATTTATCAATATCTTCCAGAGTTGCCTGCCCTACCACATCTTCAAACTGTACTTTGACCGCTGCTTCGGTTTTTTTGTTAACAAAAGGCTCCAGCGATTCGGGTGCCTGACCGCTTTTTATCAATTTCTGAATCTGCTTAACCTCATCAACCCGAAGCATAACCGGCGGATTAGGCCCGGGTACGGTGTACCACATAAGCCTTTTGAAAATATCGGTTTTAATGAGTACACTTTTACCTGCCTGTGTGTACAGCACTTCGGCATCTTTCGGAAAATCTTTAAGGGCATCGAGGTAGGTATCTAACTCATAATTGAGGCAACATTTAAGGCGGCCGCATTGCCCCGATAGTTTTGACTGGTTGATAGCCAAATTCTGGTAACGGGCAGCAGCCGTAGATACCGATTTAAACTCATTGAGCCAAGTAGAGCAACACAATTCGCGCCCGCAGGTGCCTATGCCGCCAATACGGCTGGCTTCCTGCCGTGCGCCAATTTGACGCATTTCAATTTTAACCTTAAACTCCCGTGCATACAACTTAATAAGTTCCCTGAAATCAATTCGTTCATCGGCGGTGTAGTAAAAAGTGGCTTTTCGGCCGTCGCCCTGATATTCTACGTCGCCAATTTTCATGTTCAGGTTCAGTTGTCGGGCAATTACCCTCGACATAAGCATGGTGGAAAACTCCAGATTTCGGGCTTGTTCCCATGTTTCAAGGTCTTTTTCGGAAGGGATTCGCAAAATGCGCTTTATATCCGATTTTTCGGAGATATTTTTTTTACGCATCTGCAATCTTACCAACTCACCGCTAAGGCTTATTTGACCTATATCGTGACCGCCGGTTGATGTTTCTACGACTACCAAATCGCCTGTATGGCAGTCAATATTGGCGGTATTGCGGTAGTATCCTTTACGGCTGCCGTTTTTAAAGCTTACTTCTACTATTTTGAAGTTGTCTTGCTGTGCCGAAAACGGCAAATCAGACAGCCAGTCATACACATTCATGCGGTTACACCCTCCTGTAGCGCAACCGCCGTTGCTGCGGCAACCCGCAGGTTTGCCGTTTGCCTGTGTGCCCGAAGCACACGAACTACATCCCATAATGTCAATGATTTAAAAGTACAAAAATATATGGAAGCCGGCTGTTTGTTTTCACTCTCAGCCAACCGCTGTGTATGCGCTGCCGCCTTGTTGGAGCATTGGCGCATGAAATTGTCGTTTTGAGCCTTGCAGCAGGGCATAAAAAGCGGCAAACAATAACCTGCGGCAGTTGCATTTGAAACGACGTTGCAAATATAAACAGAATTGTGAATTAAGTGTAACTAATTTTACCCTGCCCTATGGCCGATAACCTTACGGAGAGGTTAAAAAATACAATTCTGGAGTTGGCATTTCGGGTAATATGCTCATCGGCTTTTTCAAATGCCTGTACCAATTCTTCAAGGCTGTTGAAGTTAAGACTTTGCAACAACCTGTTTGCGGTTTGTATTTCGTCTTTTTCCAGCAGTGGCACATAATTGGGCAACATGCTCAGGCGCAGGCATTCGGTAAAAAAATGCAGGCAATAGCCAATAAAATTCTTTTGAATTTCGCGCCCGGTTTCGGCAATTTCTTCGGTAAACAGGGCAAATTGGGGCACATTGTTTTGCAAACATGCATTCAGCCAACCTGTAAGCATTTGCCGGTTGTTTACATTGGTGTTGTTCATTAGCCTAAGTGCTGCATTGTAGTTTCCGTTACATAGGGCCGCTATTTGCCTTGCAGTTTGATGCGACAGTTGAAACCGGTTCAGCAGATTTTTTTCTATATCGGGTGGGTTAAGGGGTGGTATTCGCAGCAGTTGGGTTCGGGAAATAATGGTGCTCAGCACAGCATCGGCATTTTCGGCTACCAGCAAAAAAAGGGTGCCGGCGGGCGGTTCTTCAATTACCTTCAGCAGTTTGTTGCCTTCTTTACCCAGATATTCGGGCATCCAGATAATGAGAATTTTGTAAGCACCCTGAAAAGAGGTGAGGTTAAGTTTGCGCACTATTTCATCGCACTCTTCGGCAGTAATATTTCCCTGCTTGTTTTCGGCTTTTATAAACTGTAACCAATCAAACACGTTCATATAGGGATTTTGCAATACTGCCTGCCGCCACTCAGCAATGTAATCGGTGCTTTTCTTGCCTTTATTCCCCGTGGTTACGGTTGGGTACGAAAAATGAATATCGGGGTGTGCCAGCTTTACCGACATTTGACAACTGTTGCAATGCCCGCAGGAATCGGCAGGTTGCTTATTGGTGCAGTTGAGGTATTGTGCATAAGCCAGTGCCAAGGCAAGGTTACCGCTGCCCTCAGCACCCAAAAAAAGTTGTGCATGGCTTATATGGCCATGCTGTGCATTTTTTAGCAGGTAGTTTTTAATGGCCTCCTGCCCTATAACGTTGGCAAATTGCATGATATGGAGTGGTAATAGCTAAACTTCAGGTTAAAAATGACAAAATTTCATCGCCCAGCGGATCGGTTCCCGAACCAAACACTTTTAACAGCTTCCCTTCTTCATCAAACAGAAACTTCTGAAAATTCCAGCGCACCTCCCGCTGTTGGTTTTGCTCGTACAGCCATTGGTACAGCGGATGTTTATCGGGTCCGGTAACTTTAATTTTGGCCGAAAGCGGAAAACTTACCCCGAAATTCCGGCTGCAAAACACAGCTATTTCCTCATTGGTGCCGGGTTCCTGATTGCCGAAATCATTGCTTGGGCAGCCAACAACTGCCAAACTATTGGTAAAATGTGTGCTTAACTCCTGCAATTGAGTATATTGCGGCGTGTACCCGCACTCCGAAGCTGTATTAACCAACAGAAATTTTTTACCCGCAAAACCTGCCAGCAAAATGGGTTTGCCATCTATACCCGGCAATTCAAAGTCATGTATTGATGTGACGGCGCTCATATTATGGGTTTGCTTGACGCGCAAAGGCATTATGATAACTTACAAAACACACCTTTACCCTGTAATGGTTCGGGCGGAGGTAAAAAATAAAGTCTTTGGTTATTTGCAAACCATTTATACATCGTACTGTTTCTTTAGGTAGTTCTATTTCATTAATTTCCGCATATTTACAGCCCATGAAAATTTCTGTTTACCGTACCGCACACTTTAACGCCGCACACCGGCTGCACAACCCCAACTGGAGCGCCGATAAAAATAAAAGCGTTTTCGGACTTTGCAACAACCCCAATTACCACGGCCACAATTATGAATTAGAAGTAAAAGTAACCGGCCATATTGACCCGGAAACGGGCTATGTTATGGATATGAAAATTTTGAAAGCGGTTATGGAAGAAGAGGTAATTATACCCTTTGACCATAAAAACCTGAACCTCGACACTCCCGAATTTGCCCGCCTGAACCCAACTGCCGAAAATATTGCCGTGGTGATATGGCAAAAACTGCGCCGCCGCATTAACCCCGATTTTGACCTGCAGGTGCGCCTGTATGAAACACCCCGCAACTACGTTGAATTTGCCGGATAACTCTTGCCGCAACAACTCTTAAAAACAATATTTCTACACCTTGCCTCATAACTATTCTGTTATATGGAAAACAACACCGCTGCTGCCAATACTTTCAGAACCCTAAACCTCGTTTTTTTGGGAATGACCATGGGACAGGTTATCATTTTTGCCCTGTTCTTTAACCTTCGGCAGCATAATGCCGGCTTGCACCAACCGTTTCAATATGTGGCGCTTGCAGTCGTTATTGGCGCTATTTTGGGCGCTCCGTGGACGTATGCCCGCCTGCTTGCCGCTTACCGAGGTGCAAACCTGCCTTTTGACAGTAAAATGCAGGCTTATTTTAGTGCCAACTTAGTAAAACTGGCAATGCTGGAAGGTGCTGCCCTCGTTTGCCTCGTTTTTCTTTTTTTAACCGGGCAATTGTACTATGCCTACTTATTTCTGCCCGTGTTTTTTGCCTTTTTACTGCACCGCCCAAAACCGGTAAAATGTGCCGAAGACCTGCAACTCAACGACGAGGAACGCTTGTGCCTGCCAGGGTAAAATTTCTACCGATGTTTTGCGCCGGCTGCGACTGAAAAACTACCTTGGCCAAGTAACGGCTTGCTTCATGCACTTTAGGCAAGTGTAAAATGAGTTTTTACCTGCCCCAAACTTTTGCGTTATATAGAGCAGTTTGTAAACCTCCTTACCGCTGTATGAGCAGTATTTGGCTTTGTCTGATGCCGGTTTGTACTGTGCTCTCGCAAAATACAAACCGGCGGGCAATTGACCAATGCCAATCTGTGACCCGGTAACAGGTCTATGCTGCAACACCGCCCCCCAATATGGCATACACCGTAAAGGCAACCATGTTTTGCCAGCCTGCAATGGTGAGCAGGTTCTTCGTAGGATTGAGGCAAATTTTAGCAAACTTCCCCTTCGCTTGCAAGGTGGAGCTGGGAAAAAATACTTATTAGGCACAACCCTACCGCACCACCACCACCTTACCCCGCGCCACTACCATGCCGCCCATATCGCCGTTGCCAGCGTGCCCACCGACGAAACCGACCGCATAAATGCACGCACGCGGGTAAATGGCTACGGAAATGGTTTGGCTTGCCACACCTGCGGCAAGCGTGGTTTGCAACACGATTTGGCCGGTGATGGCGCAGAGGGTAACTTGCCAGCCATTTGTTACCCTTTAAGTTGACCTTAGGGGTAAAAACAATATCGCTTACTAATTCCAAATTTTATTTTGAACCCCAATACACTTATAGCGCCCCCACAAAATTTTTGCTACCTTTAGGCAAAACCTCTTACACTATTTCATTTACCATAAACACCTATATTATGAAACTTTCACACCCGTTTATTCTCTTTTTACTGGTTTTGCTGGTACTGTGTCCGGCTAAAAAAATGTTTGCACAAGAAGAAAAACCGGCTTCAACGCTGACTGTTACCGTAACCCAAGATGCGGCTTTTGGCTTTTACCCGCTTGCTTCGGGCAGTTTTGGGTTAACACCCAAACTTAGCCTTACTTTTTATAGCATTTTTTGGACCAATCCTTCTTTTGCAAACGCCGGTACAGGTACCGATTGGTTTTTGGAAACCGGCGCAGGTATTGGTTTTACCCCTGCCGAAGGATTACTGCTCAACCCGGCAGTAGGGTTTACCCACGGCAAACTGCTTTCGGGCGGGCAACAAGGGGTTATTGCCGATGGAATGGTGCCCAACCTGGCTGCTTTTTACAACAAAGGGCGTTTTGAATCGGAGTTTTACGGCGCTTATTACAAATCGTTGCGAAAAGAAGGTACAGTTACTACCGATTATTTTCTGGGTTGGGTCTATTCCGGCATAGTGTTGCACAAACACATTTCGGTAGGCGCACATTATGAGCAGTTTCGAATTACGCGCATGACTAATGATAATGCAAAAAGTTTATACCATTGGCTGGGAGGCTATCTAAAATTTACCTTAGAAAAAGGGTATTTTTTGCGGTTTTCGGCGGGTAAAAACTTTACCGATACCAAAAGTGGCGGCTATCCCGAAGAATTTTACCGACTTGGCCTGTTTTTGCCTTTTTTATAACGCCTTGTTTATCTGCCAGTAAACCGAATTTGCATATAGCGGCGGTGTTTTTCGGTTAGGGCAAATATTTCTTTCAGCATTTTCTTCTCCAATCGGGTAAGTTTATCGGGGTTAATATAGTTATCGGGTGCCCGGTTTTCTTCGGTAACTGCCTGCACCTGCCTTAACAGCCTAAATTTCATAAGAAAATGATATGCCTGAAACAGCGCTTCAAAATCATGGGTATTTAATATGCCTTTTTCGTACAATTTTTCAAAGCGTTCAAAAGTATTGGTATGTGCAATACGGTTTTCCAGCGCATAAATACGGGCATAGTCAACCAGCGGCATCATAGCTTTTTTAATATCAAAAACATGTTGCTGCTCTCCTACCGAACTCACCGAAAACCCGCCAAACATGCCCACAGGCAGGCGCATTAGCAGTGCACAAGACACCATGTGGTAGAAAAAAGATTCGCCGCGTTGATTGAGCAATTCAAACAGGTAGGCGCGCAGGTCGTTGGTTAAATCGGCATTGCCAAAACCCGCCTTAAAATCGAAAAAAATGGTGCTGTTTAGCAAACCCGATGTTTCGGAGGTGTACACCCAGTTGCGAAAGTACTCTTTCCATCGGCTCAGCGGTTGGCACCATTGCGGGTTACTGGCCATAATGTTTCCGGTGCAAAAATCGTAGCCCGCGCTGTTCAGCCTGTTGCACACCAATGTGCCTAATTTCAGAAAATAATTCTCGGCTGCACGGTTAGTTTCTTCATCGGGCATATCGGCATACACAATGGCATTATCCTGGTCGGTTTTAAGTGTTTGCTCGCCTCGCCCCTCGCTTCCCAGCACTATAAATACAAACGGTGCGGGCGGTGGGCCAAGTTCCTGCAGGGCAAACTCCATTAGTTTGTGCAGTACGGTATCGGAAACGGCGGTTATTACCCGGCTGATAACATCTGCACGGGCGCCGCTGTTTAAAATATGCTGTACAATGCCGGGTAAAATGCGGGTAATACCGTTGAGTTCATCCGCAGAATGGGCGCGGTTTATTTGCATAACCAAATGTACCGGCGATTGCCCCTGCGAAATAATTAAATGCCTGTTGGTTAACATGCCTATTATTTGTCCGTTTTTGTCGGCAACGGCCAGGTGTTTTACGCCGCGCTGCATCATCAGCAAAACGGCATCGGAGGTAAAAGCGTCGTAATCAATGGTAAGCAGGGGTTTCGACATTATTTCCGAAACCGGTTTATTCAAATCAAGGGCGCAGGCAACCACCTTGCGTCGCAGGTCATTATCGGTAACAATTCCCCGGTAAGCATCGGTATCGTCATAAATTAAAATGGCGCCCTGTTTCTGTTGAGTCATAATTTGGGCGGCCTGTTGTATAGGCGTAGAGAGGTGGCACCGGGCAAAGCCTGCTTCAAAAAGGTCGGTTACCTGGCGGTTGTAAAAAAGACGTTCGGCATCGGTTTCTTCGTATTTATCAGACCACGAAGCCGAAATCAGTTCGGCATAGGCGCGGTTCATCATGCGGCGGCTGAAAAGGTCGGTAAAAAAATCGGTAAATTCTTTGTTATGCTCACAGGTTTCCCTGAAATCATCGGCCGGAATTAAAATTAATTCGGTATTGCCCCAAGCCTGCACCGTGCGCAAAGAAATGCCTTCATTAAGCAATACCGAAATGCCGCCGTATATTTCACCTTCTTCGAGGTATTGCTGCAACAAATTTTCGTTATCTTTTGCCAAAAAAATTTTCAGCGCTCCTTTTAACACTATTGCAATTTGGTTTACCTCGCTCTTTTGCTGCACATAAATGAGAGCGCCATTGCTAAAAAGGGCTGTGTTTGCCTTTTGTGTTAAAAACTCAATATCTGCCACATCCAGAAAGCTGAATGGCGGATGTTTCAAAAGGAATTGGTAAATTTGGGCGTTCATAGGCTAACCTTGGCGCTTGTTGCCACAACAATATTAACAACAGCCCTGCAAAAGTAAGCTTTTACCATCAGTATTTTGACAAATAAATTAATTGATATGTCGTTTAAAATTAACACATTTGAGCAATACCAGCAAGTTTACCAGCGAAGTGTAGAAAACCCCGAAGCCTTTTGGGCAGAAATTGCCGGCAGTTTTAAATGGCATAAGAAATGGGATAGTGTGCTGGAATGGAATTTTGAACAACCCGATGTGCGTTGGTTTCAGGGAGGAAAACTGAATATTTCTGAAAACTGCCTCGACCGGCACTTAGCCACCCGCGCCGATAAAACTGCCATCTTATGGGAACCCAACGACCCCAACGAGGTGGGGGTAAACTGGACGTACCGGCAGCTCTATGAAAAAGTTTGCGAATTTGCCAATGTATTGAAAAATAATGGCATTGCAAAAGGCGACCGCGTATGTATTTATATGCCCATGGTGCCCGAATTGGCCGTAGCCCTGCTGGCCTGCGCCCGCATCGGGGCTATACATTCGGTGGTGTTTGCGGGTTTCTCGGCGCAATCGCTGGCAGACCGCATGAACGATTCGGCATGTAAAATACTGCTTACTGCCGATGGACTGCACAGAGGCGCAAAACAAATATCGCTCAAAGATATTGCTGATGAAGCCCTTGCAAGCGCACCCACCGTTGAAAAGGTTATTGTGCTGCAACGCACCGGACAGTTTACCCACATGACACCCGGCCGCGATGTTTGGTGGCACAACGAAACCGAAAAAGCCGATGCCCACTGCCCGGCAGAACCAATGGATGCAGAAAATATGCTGTTTATTCTCTACACATCGGGCAGCACCGGCAAACCCAAGGGCGTGGTGCATACTACAGCCGGTTATATGGTTTACACGGCATACACGTTTTCAAACGTGTTTCAGCATACCGAAAACGATATTTACTGGTGTACGGCAGATATCGGCTGGATTACCGGGCATTCTTACATTGTTTACGGGCCGCTGCTGAACGGCGCTACTACGCTCATGTTTGAAGGCATACCCACTTGGCCCGATGCCGGCCGTTTTTGGGAAATATGCGATAAATACGGCGTTACGCTTTTTTACACCGCACCTACTGCCATACGCTCACTAATGGCAGCCGGACTGGAGCATGTGGCCGCCCACAGCCTGCACACGCTTAGGGTGCTGGGAACCGTGGGTGAACCCATTAACGAAGAAGCCTGGCGTTGGTATCACCGCTATATTGGTAAAAGCCGCTGCCCTATTGTTGATACTTGGTGGCAAACCGAAACCGGCGGCATTATGATTTCGGCCCTGGCGGGCATTACCCCGCTTAAACCCACCTATGCCTCTTACCCCTTGCCCGGTATTCAACCCTGTTTGGTAGATACCAACGGCAACGAAATTATCCAAAACGGCGTGGAAGGGCTGTTGTGTATTAAATTTCCGTGGCCCTCAATGATACGCACCACCTATGGCGACCATGAACGATGCCGCCAAACCTATTTTGCCGCTTTTTCGGGCAAGTATTTTACCGGTGACGGCTGCCGCCGCGATGAAACCGGGCAATACCGCATTATTGGCCGGGTGGATGATGTGATAAACGTTTCGGGACACCGGCTGGGAACTGCCGAAATTGAGAACGCTATTAACCAACACCCTATGGTGGTAGAATCGGCCGTAGTGGGGTATCCGCATGATATAAAAGGGCAGGGCATTTATGCTTATGTAATTTGCAATGCATTTGTGGTTAACGAAGAAGCTTTTAAGGAAGAAGTGCGTCAAACGGTAAGCAAAGTGATAAGTGCCATAGCCAAGCCCGATAAAATTCAAATTGTAAGCGGACTACCTAAAACCCGAAGCGGCAAAATTATGCGCCGCATCTTGCGCAAAATTGCCGAAGGTGATACCACCAATATGGGCGATACTACTACCTTGCTCGACCCGGGTGTGGTGGAAGAAATAAAACACGGCGCAGGGTTAAAATAAGTGGTTCTTCCCTGAACTTATCCCGCAAACACTTCCTCCAACTGTATGCTGAAACCCGGGAAAATGCCCACCGGCACTTCTTCTGTTGATGAGTAAATTTTGCGCAATGCGTATTTTTGCAGATCGTTTAACTCAAACACCGTAACCAATTGATCGTTGGGTTGCACTATCCAGTATTCCCGAACTCCGCTTTCTTCGTACAACCGGTATTTTTCGTTCAGGTCTTTGCGAACCGTGGCGGGCGATACAATTTCAATAATAAAATCGGGAGCGCCAAGACAACCACGCTCGTCTAATTTGGCAGCATCGCAAATAAGACAAATATCGGGCTGTACTACGGTGTAAATATGGTTGTCGGCTTTTGATTTCTTCTTATCAGGCAACCGAACATCAAACGGAGCATGGTACGCTTTGCAATCTTTATGGTCTAAATAAACCGAAAATTGCTTGACGAGTTCCCATGAAATCTGCTGATGCCTTCTGCCCGGCGCGGGCGACATTTTGAAGATTTTACCCTTTATGAGTTCCAATTGCTCTTCAAATGCCCATTGAAGGTAATCGGCATAGGTGTAGCGTTTGGCGGTATCTAATGCGGTAATATCGGTTATCATAAAGCAGAATTTTTAGTCATTTTAATCGGGTTGGA
>NBMY01000031.1 GCA_002212985.1 Sphingobacteriales bacterium TSM_CSS | reverse complement strand
CCCCCCCTCAAATATCTTTGAAACGCGCAATGCTTTAATTCCGAACGCTAAATTTTATACGGAACAGCCCCAAACAGGGGCGGATTCTTTGTTTTCATGTATTGCGCTGTTTCATTATAATCTGCAAAATAGCACAAGGCAGGGATAGGATTGGGAAAAATTGTAGAACTGATAGGTAAATGAGGATTCCTGCCGCCATAACAACATAGCTGCATTTTTCGTTAATTCTTTCATAGGCAATGAGCAGAGGCAGCATTGAAGAGTACCCAAAGTAACCGTTGATAGCTGAAACGAGTAGTAACGGTTATTGTAGCGCCAAGCTGAAAATGGTTAATGGCAATACCATTGTTGTTTGTAACCGTCTCCTTTACATTCAACCCCTTTGAGGTTGTGGCTATCGGGTTGTTTTATTGCATATGTTACATACAGCTATTCATGTTTGACACATTCAGTGTCTTTTAGCTTTTTGCCTACTCTGATGAAGAGTTTACAGTATTTCGGGTTGGAGGGTTTTTACTGTCCAGAATCTGCATCACATATGTGTATATTCTGTAAAATAAAATGAGGGTTAGGGGTTGACTAATGCAAAACCCCCTGCGCTATGAAATGCAAGGGGTTTTGTAAGGCGAGGTGTAGCATGTTATTGGTGTTGTACCATGATTTTATAGACCATTCTGTTTTTGCTGCCGGTTATATTGGCAAAGTAAAGACCGCTGGCCCACAGCGAGGTATCTATGGTGGTATTGCCACTTACCGTACCGTTATAAACCACGCTGCCGGCTATGTTGGTAATTTGCAAGGTTGCCGTTTCGGCAGGGGGTGGTGTAAAGGTAATGGTGTGGTTGGCCGGGTTGGGGTACGGCGCTTTAAGCGTGTTGGCGGGGTTGCTGTTGTTATCAATACCGGTAATAATAACCACTGCTTCTTGTGCAGCTATTTCAATTTCGGTACCGTCGTTTTTAATGCAGCGTATGTTGGCAAAGTTGAGGGGTAAGTCCCATGAGTTTTCATCGGTATTTTTACCCTCTATGTTTTCAATGATAACAAAATGCGCTTCCCCAATTTTACCATACCCCGATGCGTTGTTGTGGTCAATTCGGGTAAAAGCCACATCTAACTGCCCGTTGGTATAGAGGTCTTTGCCAAATTTCAGCGTATTTACGGGTGTGCCTGCCCATGTTGCGGCATCGGCGTTGTAGTTGGCAGTATTAGGTTCAATAAGGGTAGGGTCGTACAGAACCGAGAAGGCAATGCCGTAAAAATCGGTTGCCGGGTTTTCGGCATCGCCCAAATGAACCGATACGGTAAGGGGTTCGCCAAGCGAAGATCCGCCTCCTTCCAATACAAAATACAAAGGTACTCCCGTAGTGTTTTCCGATTGGTTTTTTCCGTGCGTTTGCCCGTAGTTTTGGCTTACTGCCAAAGTATCGGCGGCGTTAATGGTTCCGTTGCCGTTACAGTCGGCAAATTTATGGTTCAGCCCATCGGGAAAAGCGCCCGGCCAGTCGGCGGCGGCATGTCCGTACCAGTTAATGGATTGGTCGGTTCTTTCGGGTCCAGGATAATCATAGGCCAACCCTATGTTGAGCACATCAAAATTGTTGGCTGTGCCGTTGTTGTCGGCATCGCCGGGCCATACGCAAATGTCGCATTCGCCGGGCATTTGCACTATCACCACAATTTGACCGGTGGCGGTTGCGCCGGTGGCATCGAGCAGTATGTAGCTGATTAGGGCTTCGCCCAGAAAACCGGTTTGCGGGGTAAAGGTAATGAGGTCGGCGGTATAGTCAATAGACAGGTTGTGTATGGGCAGGGTAGTAGCCGAAAACAGGTTGAGCGTGCCATTTCCGCTGTCGTTGAGCAGGGGTGCAATGTTGGCGGTGGTGTTTAGTTCCATATAAACGGTATCGTTGGCGGCAATTAAGGGCGCGGGCGTGCCGGTGTTAATTTCCAGCGTGGTTTGGGCAAGGCAGCCGTTGGCATCGGTTACCTGAAGGGTGAGTGTTGTATTGTATGGCGGCGTAATAATGGGATAAGGACTAAGGGGGTTACTTAAAAACGTATCGGGCTGCCAGAGGTAAGTGTATGGAGGCGTTCCGCCGGTAACGGTGCTGTAAATTTGTGCCGATGTTCCGGGTGCAACAATAAAAGGTTCTACGGTGGCGGCAGCGGCAAAGCCGCCACAACCGCTATCTACTACTACCACTGCCGTAGTTGTGTAAGTACAGCCGGTTATATCGGCAACAATAATTTGGTAGGTAGTGGTGGTGGGTGGCGTGGCAATAGGGGTGGGTGATGAGGGGTTATCGAGGTACATAGTTGGGGTCCAGGTGTAGCTGTAGGGCGGTGTTCCGCCAAAAATGCTGGCTACTATTTGCGCCGATTCGCCGGGGGCTATCACCTCCGGAATAACATCGGTGATGGCGGTAAGCGTACAACCGCCGCCGGCTACCAAAACAGATACTACGCCATTCACCATACACCCGTTGGCATCGGTAGCCAGCAAGGTAAATGTGGTGGTGCTGCTAAGCGGCAAGGTTTGGGGGTTGGCAGCCGTGGGGCTAACCAACAGTCCGGCCGGTTGCCAAAGATAGGCATAGGGCGGTGTGCCGCCGGTAACGTTGGCAAAAAGGGTGGTTGTTTCACCAATGGCAATGGTGGCATCTGATGCAGTAGGGGTAGCCAGCAATGCCGGTGGCGGCATAATAGTGAAAGCAATTTGGCTGGTGCAGCCGGCGGCATCGGTTATGGTTACCAAATGGGTTCCCGGGCATAAGTTGTTGATGAAGGCAAAGGTTGTAGCGGTAATAACCGAACCATCGGGAAGGGTAATAACATAGGGCGGTGTTCCGCCGCTAAATGCTAATTGCACACTGCCATCGCAAAAGCCGTTGCAACTTACAGGGGTAGGAAGGGCACTTACCGTAAAATCGCAGCCGGGTTCTTGCCAAACAACTACATAGGCGCTGGCGGTACAACCATTTGCATCGGTAACCTGTACCACAGAGGTGGCATAGCTGGGGTCGCCTGGAAAAACAAAGGGGTTGGCAATATTGGGGTTGCTCATGTAGGCGGCGTTTTCCCAATGAAAGGCGTAGGGCGGCGTTCCGCCGATGGCAGTGGCAAATACTTGATAACTTTCGCCTGCGGCTACTGAGGTGACCGATGATGTGGCGGCAACAACCAAGGTACTGCAATCGGAACCGCCGCCGGTGGCAACAGTGGTGGCTTCTGCGGTACAGCCCGATGCATTGGTAACCGTTACCGAATAGCTGCCGGGAAGCGATACATTAATAGTGGCTGTTGTTTCGCCGGTATTCCACACATAAGAATAGGGCGAAGTGCCACCCGATACGGTTGGCGTAAGCGTAGCCGGTACAGTAACGGTTTCGGGAAGCCAAACAAATAATTCCGATAACTGTGATATGGCAAAGGTGAGTTCATTGCTGCAACCGTTTCCGTCTGTTATGAGTGCGGTATAGTCACCACTGCAAAGATTGGTAAGGAAGGGGTAATCGGTAAAAATGCCATATGCTATGCCATTTAGGCTAACTGTGTAAGGCGGCGGCGAACTGCAATCAATCAATACGGTGCCATCGCAGCCGGGAGAGCAGGAAGCCGGTGTGGGGTTTGCAAAAGCGAAAGAAATGTCGCCGGAATTGAAAATAGCAGTATAGGTAAAAAAACAACCCGATGCGTTTTGCACCGTAACAAAATACACCGCATCGAGGCAAATACCCGGAATGGCGGTAGAAAAAGCATACTCACCGGCAGGAGTGCTGCCCGATGCAATTTCGGTATTGGTTCCGCCGGCAGATAAATACACATAATACGTATAAGGCGGCGCACCAAACGGCGAAGCAGGGTTGCCCATTATGTTTAACACGGCGGTTTGCGAACAGGGTACGTTGCAATTTACCGTGCCCGTGTTAAGGGTAAAAGCGGCAGATATGCAATCGTCTATAAATTGGGCGTGGGCCGAAAGTGTGATAAATAGGGCAATAGTGCCAAACAAGGTGCGCAGGGTTTTCATAGCGGCAACATAAATTTTGTGAAAAAACTTTTTAACGATGCAAAAATGCAGCATTACTGCACAGGAAAAAAATACAAAATTTTAGGGTTGTCCGGCTTTTTTTGTCTTATTCAACCCCGTATATGGTTGAGCAGGCAATAAACATGCTTGTAGGTTTGAAAAAAAACAGCAGTTGTGTGCATCGATTTTTACCTGCAAAACCATAATTTTGTCGTAAATGTTAAATCAAGGAAAATTACAGGACAACCAAATTTATGGAAAAAACTAAAATAGTTGCTTTTCTGACCCAATTAAATGAACAGGAACGGAAACGTGCCTTCCTTTACTTTAAACGGCCGTACTATACCCAAAAACACCCCGAATTGTTTACCCTGCTGAAGTATGTGCTGGAAAATGCAGAACGCCCCGATGCGCTTAACTCCGTAAAGGTGTTTACCGCCGTTTTTGGCCCCGATATGCAGTTTAATGACCTGAAACTTCGGCATACGGCATCGGTATTGCTGCAACATGCCGAAGCGTTTTGGGTAAGCTATCATCTGGAAACCGATGAATTGGAGCGGTCGGTACGGTTAATGGAGTTGTACCGGCAGGCAAAGTTGGTAAAACACTATAAAGATGTCCGGCAGCAGGCGCAAAACTGCCTTCAAAAAGAGCCACACAGAAATGCAGCCTATTTTTTGGTAAAATATCGGATTTACCGCAATACGGATAACTTCTCGAACAACCGGAACGACCCCGAAAAACAGGAATATGTATGTTTGGCCGATGCCGCATTAGACCGGTTTTACCTGCTTAGTAAACTTAAACTTGCCTGTGAGTTGTATAGCCTGCAAATGTTGGTAAAGACCTCGCAAGAAATTGCCGGACTTGATAGTGCACTGCAACTTGCCGATAACGGGGCATACCTGCAGGAGCCGGTTATTGCCTTATACTACCACGCCCTGCAAACACTGCTGCACCCCGATACGGCACAACTTCATTTTGAACAACTGAAACAATTGTTTATTGAACATTTCCGCCTGCTTAACCAAACCGAAGCCGCACAGGTGTATTATCTGGCGCTCAATTATTGCGCCACCCGCATTAACAAAGGCGAAGCGAAATACTGGACAGAAATTTTTGACCTTTACCAAATTGGCGCCGACCAAATGTTGCTGCTCGAAAACGGAGAAATGTTGCCATGGAACTATAAAAACATTGTTACCGTGGCTTTAAGGTTGGGTAAAACCGATTTTGCCCGGCAATTTCTGTATCAATACCAGCCATTTTTGCCCGAAGCACACCGGAAAAATGCGTTGGCCTTTAATTTAGCCAAATACCATTTTGCGTGCAAACATTATGCACAGGCTTTGCAAAAACTACAGGAAGTAAGCTACGACGAAATTTTTTACAGCCTCGATGCCCGGTTGCTGCTCATGAAAACCTATTATGAGCTGCAAGAGTTTGACGCCTTAGAAGCGCTCATTGACAGTTTCAGGCAGTTTTTAAACCGTACCAGACAAATAAGCCGTCAAAGGCAAACCACTTACCGCAACCTGTTGCGTTTTTTGCGTCGGGTAAACCGCATTGCACCCGGCAACCGCAGGCAACTGTCCGAATTAGTGGCAAAAATTGAACAAACACCTTATGTGGCAGAGCGAAATTGGTTGTTAGAAATTATTAAGAGAGGGTAATTATTTTTTTGAAACAAAAACACAATCCGTTTTTTTTCTTTTAAAAAGTAATAAATTTGCCTGTACACATAAAACAATGCAATGGCAAAGAAAAATCAACACCGTAAGAAAAAGAACAACCCCAACGCCCAACAATTAACTCCAATTAAGTACCTTATGGAGAAAGCAGCCGGGTTACCCTGCGAAACATGGTACATAAATGAGGACTGGCAAACATCGGGTTTAGCTGTCATTTACGGCACACGCATAATGCCAAGCGGCAATTTAATATGCGCTAATTACCTCGTTGATATCTTTTGTTTAGGGGTAAAAGATACAGCTTGGTATTTCAATATTTCGCCCAGCAGTTATAAAGAGTCTGTGAGAGAAAATTATGACGGTGCGGGCTTAAAAGATATTGAGATAAACCCCAATTTAGCTCAAAATATTATTTATGGCGCTGTTGAGTATGCCGAGTCTTTGGGTTTTTCGCCACATAAAGATTTTAATATAACAGAGTACCTATTATCCCCCGCAGACGAAATTCCTTTTATAGAAATTCCTTTTGGTCAAAACGGGCAACCTTTATACATATCGGGTCCTTTTGATAATGTAAGACTGATTTTGAAAAAACTGGAGAAGGCGGTTGGTAAAGGTAATTTTAAATTTATACTGAATACTGGACTAAACGAATATGGTTTCGATGATTGGCTATCGGATGATGATGAGGAGGATGATGATGAGGACTACGACGACGACGAAGAAGAATATACTGATTATGAGGAAGTAGATTCTCCCGATAAGTAACTTTAGCGGTTCTAATGCTAATTTGCCCAATTACAATTTGCGAGGCAATGCCAATGCCTGTATGCTGCTTTAGTGTAACTCCGAACCATTCCCTTTTACCCAATTCTCTTGCTGTGTATGCGTAACCAGAACCTTTACCCCATATTTGCTTTGCAGGTGTGCGGCAAGCTGCTGCGCACAGTACACCGAGCGATGTTGCCCGCCGGTGCAGCCAAACGCCACGTGTAGTTCGGAAAAATTGCGCTTTAGGTAATTTTCTATCGAAGCATCAACCAGTTCAAATACATGGCTTAACCACTCTTCAACATTCGATTGGGTTTTCAGAAAATCGGCAACAGGCTTGTCCAATCCCGATAGAAACCGGTAATCGGCATAGCGGCCGGGGTTGTGCAGGGCGCGGCAGTCAAAAACAAAACCGCCGCCGTGTTCGGTATTAAATTTCGGTGTACCGTTTCGGTACGAAAAGCTTTGTATGGATACGGTAAGCGCTGCTTGTGCGTTTTGCTGCAGGTTGGCAGGCAGCCATTTGGGTTGTTGCATAACCGTTTCTATGGCGTGTTGTATAGCCGGCAGGGGTAAATAAGCATCGGTTTTTTGCAGCATTGCCAGAGTGTTGTGCAATGCAAACGGTATGCTTTGTATAAAATGCAGTTTTCGTTCGTGCAACCCGCGGAAACCGTAAGCGCCCAACAACTGCAGGCACCGCAGCAACACAAATCCGTAGTAATGGTCGGTAAACTGCTGTTGGTTAAAATGCGGCAGCATGTTGGCGGCTTGTTCCATGTATTCATGCAGCAGCTCAAGTCTTATGGCATCGGGCAGGTTGGCCTGCGCCTGATACAGCAAAGAGGCAAGGTCGTATTGCAAAGCGCCGCGCCTTCCACCCTGATAATCAATTAAATATGGCTTGCCATCTTTTAGCATAATGTTGCGTGCCTGACAATCGCGGTGCATAAAGTAGCGGCTTTCGGCGGCAAGCAGGTAGTTGGTAAGGCGGTTAAAATCGTCTTCCAGGGCTTGTTCGTCAAAATCAATTTTAAGAAATTTGAGGAAATTGTACTTAAAATAGCTGCAATCCCACATCATAGATTGTTTGTCGAAAGCGGCGCGCGGGTGGCACCACCTGAAGTTGAGGTTTTGTGAGCCGGTAATTTGCAATTGCAACAGGGCTTTGAGCGTGTGTTGGTAGGTGTGCAACAACATGGGCGGAAACTGCCCGTTTTCGGGTTTTGGCGTAGTTTTGAGCAAATCAAACAGGGTAAGGTCGCCCAAATCTTCCTGCAAATATACTTTATTGGGTTCGTCGGCAGCATACAACTTCGGCACCGGCAGGTGCAGCGAGTTAAAATGGCGGGTAAGGTTTATAAATGCTGCGTTGTCTTTTTCCTGATAGTTATATGCGCCAATGGCGGTATAGTTTGCATTTTGCAGTCTGAAATATTGCCGGTAAGAGGCCGATGCGGGCAGCGGGGCAATATGGGTGGGGTTTTGCCCGCACCATTGGGTAAACAGGTAGGTTAATTGCTGTTCTGTGTGGTTGGATTGCATGGATTTTTTAAGAAAACTGGGGCAAAAGGGTTGTAAAATGGAGTTGGATTGTTTTCGGTAAAGCGCCGCTTATTGAGTTTTTTATGCATAGTCAGTCCGGTAAACCGGACTATAATTTTTTATTTTGGGCAATCATTTCAATGGCTTTTTGAATGCGGCGTTGGCGGGTTTCGGGTTTTTTGGCATCTTCAATCCACCTTACATACTCTTTGCGGTGGGTATAAGAAAAATTATTGAACATTTGTTTCACCGCCGGATGTTGTTCAAATACCTGTATTAAATCATCGGGTATGTTTACGGTTCTTTCTTCGGTATCTGGTTGCAGGGTAATGGTTACGGTTTCGCCCACCTTTTTACCTATTTTCTGGCGTATTTCTTTCAGCACCAATAAGGAATAGGTGCCATTTCCTTCCGACATGACCGAGCCGCGGTAGGGTTCGCCGTCGAAGGTAGCTTTTACCTTGCAGTTTGCCTTGCCAAATTCGGTTTTTACATCAAACGGAATTTCAATGTAAGCTGCATCCATGTTAGTAATCGGCAGCAGTTGGGCGGTAAAGGTTTTTACAGTAGTCATGGTAAAAAGGTTTTAAAGCGCAAAAATACGCAGTTGTGCAGAAATAATAACCGTTTTAAGAATTTGGAGAAATGCAGGAGTGCAGAAAAGCGGGGCACTTCAACGTTGTGCAGCAACTGTAAGGAAATGCCTTACTTTGTATACTATGCAAAATTAACACTCATTTAAGTCTTTTTGTTTTTGGAGTGCAATAAATTGCACGCAAGGGTTCCTATAACAGTCTAAAAAAATTTACCCGCAACACAGCGCACAATAAAAATGTTTCCTGAAATTTGAGTAGGCAACAGGCGACAATCCATCCATACCGGAAGTTAAAAACCACTACATGAGGTATAGTTCTCCAAAATCTTGATTAGCTTTTGTCTTACGGGCATTCTCTCTAATATTGACGTGACAATTTTTGGTAAAATTATCATAGCGTATTATGTTTTTGGTTTGATTACCTCAAAGCAAATACACTTTTGGGGTTATCATATATGGGACATGGCAGAACCTGATATATCAGCCAATAATTCTTGTAACGCCAACTTTTAAATATGCAGATACAGGTTTGAGTAAAATATTTAAAAAATCAAGGCAACTTTTGCTGCAATTTAAGCAAATATGTATATTTGCAAATAAATTGCTTAAAACGCAAAAAACGGTACAGAATTAAAAACTATTTTAACAACTAAATCGGGTTTTGCCCAGTTGTTATGAAAAATAGCCTCAAACACTATTTTACCTTTGCCTCGCGCGATCGAAGGGCAATTTTGCTGCTTACCGGCTTAATTGTGGTAAGTTTGCTGGTTCCGTTTGCCCTGCCTTACCTTGTTTCTGACAACACCACCAATTTCAGCGAATTTTCCAACCAAATAGCGCAATATAAAGAAGATATTAAACAACAGGAAGCCGAAATAAACCAAAAAGGCAAGCAACCCAACACCAATAGCGGCGGTAGTGCCATAACTCAGGAAATTGCAGCCTTTAATCCCAACACGCTTACTGCCCAAAAAGCCGAAGATTTGGGATTGCCGCCCAAAGTGGCTGCCAATATTGAAAAATATCTCCAAAAAGGCGGGAAATTTAAAAAACCCGATGACTTTGCCAAAATTTACGGCATGACCAATGCCGATTTCCAACGCCTGCAACCCTATCTGATTTTTGAAGATAATGGCAGCAGCCGGCAAGCTGAACAACCATCTGTCATTGCCCGAAAAACTCTGCCACCCCTCTCACCATTTGACCCCAACACGCTTACTGCCCAAAAAGCCGAAGATTTGGGATTGCCGCCCAAAGTGGCTGCCAATATTGAAAAATACCTCCAAAAAGGCGGGAAATTTAAAAAACCCGATGACTTTGCCAAAATTTACGGCATGACCAATGCCGACTACTCACGCCTGCAACCCTATATAACCATTGCCCCCAACCCGGGTGCAGTTGCAGCAAATACCACCGGCGGTAAAGAAAAAATAGAAAAAATGGAATTTTCTGATTTTTCCGACCCCGATATGCCGAAACCGGCCACCAAAAAAAATGGCATAAAAATAGACATTAATACAGCATCTGCCGAAGAATGGGACAAACTGCCCGGCATTGGCGCAACTTATGCCAATATGATTGTAAATTTCAGAACCAAATTGGGCGGTTTTACCAACATTGAACAGGTAAAAGAAACCCGAGGCTTGCCCGAAGAAACATACAACCTCATAGTACCGCATTTAATGAACAACTCGCCGCAGTCAATAAATAAAATAAATATTAATGCCGCCGATGCAGCCACACTCTCCAAACATCCGTATATTTATAAAGACGTGGCACAGTCTATTGTTAACATCAGGAAACAACACGGAAATTATACCTCGGTAGAGGGTATTAAGAAATCGAAACTTGTTGATGAAACCCTTTACCGAAAAATTGCTCCCTATCTTTCCATCACCGACTAAACCCGGCAAACACTACTGTTTCAAAACCAACAGGCGTTACTACGCCGCCATTTCACCCTTATAGCGGTTTGCCCTGCCAAATGTACCCAAATCGTTAAACCTTACTCCATAATTGTGCAGTATTACATGCGCCTGCCGAGCAGTAAGCTGCCGTATATAAAATGTTTCTTGTACTACAAAATGGTGTATGGTGTGGGTGCTGCCAAAGTTAAAACAAAACAACTGCAACGGAAACAACCACCATGCATTCAATACCTGCGTTTGTTGCATAATATTACCCCGTTCCACATCGCCGTAGTAGTGCATGTTGGAGGTAATAAAGTGGAGGCAGAACTGCCGTATAAGATTAGGCGCAATAAGCAGTACCACCAAAGGCGTTACAAACCCAATATAAGACTGCAACCATGCAGGCGGTGTTAACTGAATAGCCATTAAAGAGGTTAGCCCTAAAACAAGATAGTATAAAACAAAAGAATACCAAACAAGATGCAGCGGAATGCCAAACGGCCAAAAACCAAACATACTTGTTTTGCGAAGATTGTCAATGTCTTCTTTGGAAAATTTACCTTCGCGGTAGAGTTGCCCTATTTCGTGTCGCATATTTCTGGAGTTTAATACCGAAGCCAGAATTAAATCGGGGGTGCTCAAAAAACGCAAAATTCCCCATTTCTGCCCGTTGGTTACGCCGCGCTCTTCCAAATCGGTTGCGGTGCCGGAATACTTGTGGTGATACAGGTGCAGGTGGCGTCTTAACCAAGGATTGAGGGTGAGGGGCCTGAAAATCCAAACACCCAACAACATGAGGTTGTGCAGAAACCGGTTGTTTTTAAAATACAGGTAATGTATAAGGTCATGCTCAAGCTCATGCAGTATGGATGTCCAGAAAGCAATCCACAAGATTATGGCCCAGGTAGCTGCGCGGCCGGTAAAATAAGCCCATGCTGCCAAAACTATCATGGCAATGGCAAAGGTAAAAATGCCAAACCCTATGGCGTTTTGGTTTTTTAGTATGGGGTAGCGCTCTTTGAGGTTTTTACCCAATGCGCTAATTTCGCGGTGAATGGCGCTTGTTTTTTCTCTGTCGGTCATATTCATTACCTGTTTAGCTGCTTATTAAATAACCGCAAATTTGGGGCAATTGTTTTTACCTCAGCACGGCTATGCGGGCAGTGCAAAGCCATTGTCCGTTGCTGTTGCACAAAGCGGTGCAATAAACGCCTGCCGGCCATTTTCGGGTATCGAGTGGCAGAGTGTTTAGTCCTTTGGTTAATGCAACGGGCGCGGATGCTTCCAGTTGCCTGCCGGTAATATCAAAAGTTTTCAGAAAGTAATTGCCTGCCTGTGCCACGCCAATGTTGAGCTGTGCAGCGCTTTGTACCGGGTTTGGGTAAGCAGTTATGGTGTAAAGGGTGTTATTATTTGGCGAAATACCCACCGGAAAACTGCCTATGGTAAAACATTCGGATAAATTGCAGCCGTTTGCAGCCGTTACGGTCACACAATAATCGCCTGGGGCAAGGCCGGTAACGGTTCCCGAACCGGTTGCTCCGTTAGACCACAAATAGGTATAGGGCGGTGTGCCGCCGCTAATGCTGATGCTGATAGCGCCATCGGTTGCGGTGGGCGAATAGGCAGGTGTTATAATGGTATCGGCAACGTTTAAATCGGGTAAAATAACCACAAAATCAGGTTCGGTTATTTCATCAAAATTAGTTCCGTCAGATACGGTAAGCGTTACATCGTAAGAGCCGGGTTCTTCATATGTTACTACGGGGTTCATTTCGGTAGAGGTGGCAGGCGTTCCGCCTTCAAACTGCCAGATAAATGAAGTAGCTGTTGCCGGCCCGCCAAAAAACTGAATGACCGCCGGCAAGGGGCAAACCTGTTGCGGGCTGCTAACCA
>NBMY01000053.1 GCA_002212985.1 Sphingobacteriales bacterium TSM_CSS | reverse complement strand
ATGGTAAGTACTCTTTGATGTGTACCGGTGGCAAGTTCTGCGGCGGCGGTTCGGGGGGTGTTCATGCCAAACGGAAACGACAGGAGAGATAGACGAGGCGCACGCACACCATTGGAAATTCCTTCCGGCACTAAACAAGAATAGTTGGTACCTTCTTCGTTTACCCCCGACAGTAGCATGGTTAATGTTTGGTATTCACCCACATAGTTACAATGCCCTAATGTTCCGCCCCCAAACTTGTTATAATAGCAGTCCCGGATGTTTACGGGAGCAGAGTTAGATAAATCGCTGTATATATCAAAAATTTGACGGCACTCAACAGGGTGTTCATTACAAGGCACTATTTCGGGACATGCTAATTCGGGCAGCGTACTGTTCTGCCCATACATCGGGCAATTTACCCCCCCCCCATATAACAAATAAACTAATACATAACGGTGCAAGCAAGGTGCGTAAACTTACCGGGTATAATCTGTTTTTGTTCATAGCGGTATAATTTTATCGGTGTAAAAATAAAACGGATAATTTTGGGTTTCCGTTGCTTGTAAAGATAAACCTTTTGCGCATTTTTGGGCAAGTAAAAAGTGTTAAAAAATCTAAGTGGTCGTTTTTGGTTGTTTTTAGCCTTTAAGTGGTATTTGGGGGCAATTATTGGCATTTTACCAATCCTTTGCTATGCTCAAGTGCCGGAGGTAAGTCAAAAGGGTTTGGCATTATTGGGCATTTTTTGAGTTTGGTTGTTTCCTGTTTTTGCTTAACGGCTGTTTAGTATAAAAATAAAAACGGGCAGCAAATTTTGGTGAAATGCTGCCCGTTTAAAAATATGCTTATTTGCTGTTTGGTTTACTACATATTAATGCGGTTGCCTACCCAAACAAAGCGCTTGTTAATAAAGAGTGCATCGGTAAAAGAGGCGTTGCCGGCCGGGTTGCCGCCCGTTACATGAAAATCGGAAAAAGCGGCATGTTGGTTTACCCAAATAAAGCCGGTAAAGTTGAGCGAAACCGGCACAAATACGCTGTTCATTTCATCGGTAATATGTTGCGCCAGTTCTTCATTGGTGCAATATACGCCGCAGGTAATGGCGCCGTGGTGCAGAGCCATATTTTGCGCCAGTTTTAGCGATTGTTGGGTGTTTTCTGTTTTAATTACCAACACGATAGGTCCAAAAAACTCGCGCTCGTATAAATCGGCATCTTTGGCGGCTACTTCAATAATGGTAGGGGCACAAATGCGGGCGTTTTCAAATTCGGGGTTTTTTACCGGCGGGCTTTCCAGCAGCACGGTTCCGCCTATTTTACCGGCGCTTTGGGCGCGTTCCAGCGTGGTGGGGTTTTGTATGGCTCCCAAGGTGCCTGCGCCCATTTTGGGGTTCAGCGCCAAAGAAGCCACCTCGTTTTTAAGCACATCTACTACCGTTTCGTAGGGAATTAGCCCGTCGGCGCTTGGTACGCCGGTTTCGGGTATAAAAATATTTTGTGGTGCGGTACACATTTGCCCCGAATAGAGCGAAACCGAAAATGCCAAATTGCGCATTACCTGCCTTAAATCCAGCACCGAGTCAATAATAACCGAATTTACCCCGGCTTTTTCGGTAAACACGGTTTTGCCCTTGCTTTGCAGCGTTTCTATATAATTGCCGAAAATGCTGCTGCCGGTGTAGTCAATAATTTTCATATCGGGGTGTTCGGCCAATTCTTTGGTAATAAGGTGTTGGCCGGTATCGGGTGCCAGTTGTACGGTGTTGGGGTCAAAACCGTTTTCGTGCAATACCTGTTGCAGTTCGGCCACAAAAATGGCAATGGGCAGTATGGCTTTGGGGTGGGGTTTTACAATTGCCGTATTGCCGGTAATGAGGCTGGCATACAGGCCGGGCACGGTGTTCCAGGTAGGAAACGTAGAGCAGCCTATTACCATGGCCACGCCCTTGGGCACGGGGGTAAAGGTTTTGTCTAAGGTAATAAATGCGCCGCCACCGGCAGGTTTTTCCCAACGCAATGAGTGCGGAAATCGGGTTAACTCTGTATAACCCAAGGCTATGGTTTCCATGGCGCGGTCGGCGGCGTGCGGCCCCGATGCCTGAAACGACATTATGAACGACTGCCCCGTGGTATGTTGTGTAGCCCAGGCAATTTCAAAAAAGCGGTTTTTTACCCTTTCCAACGACTCAATAAGTATGCCGGTGCGCTCTTTTACCCCTGCCTTGCGCCAAGCGGCAAGCGCGGTTTTGGCATTGCTTACCAGCGTGTTAACCGGTGTAATGGGGTAGCTGATGCCCAGCGATGTGCCCCAATACGGCGATTCCTCCTCGCCGGCCTGTGCCGTGGCGCCGGTTTGCAGCAGTTGGGTAAAGGGGTGGTTCAGCTGGTTTTCAAAAGCCTGTTGCCCCTGTGCCGGCGCATCGGGGCCATAAGCTTTGGGGTGTTCGGGGTAGTGGGCGTAAAACGTGCGCTGGCGCAGCGCTTCTATGGCTTTGTTTAAAGCATCGTGATGTTGCTGAAATAATGACGACATAGTATGTTTTATTTTGTTTAATATTAACGCTTTCCCTAATTGCAAACCGCTTGTTTTAGGTAAACAGCAAAAAGCAGGTAAAGTTACACAAAAAGGGCAAAAGTAGCAGAACCGGTGTGGTTTTGTTGGGGCAGGGCAAAAAAAATGCCTGTGTGTACCAAAAGTTGTTAATACACACAGGCGGCAGGTTAAAAATACGGGCAAGAAGTTTGCCGAATTTCTTAATGCATAATGATCAGTTTTTGCTGGTACAAGATGCCTGTTGAAGTGGTAAGTTCTACAAAATACAAACCCGAAGGCAGGGCTGTTGTTGGGTAGTAAATGGTTTGTTGGGTATTGGCATCTGTTATTCCTTTATAAAGTTGCGCTATCAGTCTGCCGTCGGGGGCGTAAAGCGCCACGGAAGCCTGTGCCGTTTCGGGGGTGGTAAAGGAAATTGTTGCCTGACTGTTGACGGGATTGGGGAAAACCGATAATACCTCTGTATCAGTAATTTTACCTCGTCCCCGAATGAGTTTGGGTATCCAAAACCAACCTACGGTAGCATTGGGAACCGGCGTAGCGCAATCTGTTACCGTAACCAAATACCACCCCGATGGCAGGCCACTGGCCGAAGGGCCGGTACTGCTGCCTGTCCAATTGCTGGGGCCTTCCCACTGGTAGTTATACCCACCGCCCAAACAGGGAACCCCGCCGGCTACTACCAAACTTAATGAACCGCCGGCAAGGGGGCCGGCCGGCAAAATGGTATAAGAGTCAATATCTAACACTTGCAAGGGGTTGTTGGTAATAAACGCCCCTCCTTCGCCGGCGCAACCGCGGTAATCGTTTACATTAAGCGACCACAAGGCATTATCGGCATAAATGATATTAATAATAGCTCCAGGTGTATCGGGTATTCCGTTACCATCGGTATCTACCGGTTGGTAACTGATGTTGTAAACTGCATATCCTTGTATGTTCCAGTCAAAATCATAAGGAAAAGAGCCGCCGGCCAACACTATGGTATGCAGGTTAAAGAAGGTTGGAATAACAAAACTATCGCCTTCCTCATCATTAACCACCCCGCCCGATACTACCTGAAAAACACCGGGTTCTGCTACCACAACCGACCCTCCTTCGCTGCCTGTGCTTGAGGAGCAGGAACATCCCAAAGCATCGGTAACGGTAACACTGTAGCTGCCCGGAGCAAGGCCGGTAATGGTTTGCCCGTTGCCGGTGTACCCGTTGCTGCCTGTCCATACATAAGAAAATGGCGGATTTCCGCCCTGAGTAATGGCAGTGGCAGTGCCATCATTCTGCCCGAAACACGTAACATCGGTTCCGCTTGCGCTGCAATTGAGTTGTTGCAACAACAGTACCGTTGCCTGCTGACTTGCAGTACAGCCAGTTTCATCGGTAACGGTTACACTATAAGCGCCGGGCTGCAAATTGGAAATAGTAGCTCCGCTACCGCTAAACCCGGCCGGACCCGACCACGTAAATGAATAAGGAGATGAACCGCCCGAAGCCGTTGCCGTAGCCGAGGCATTGTTATCTGTTGAGGCGCAACCGCTTATGTTGTTTACCAAAATACTGACACTTAAAGCCTCCGGAATGAAAACGGTGGCGCTTGCGGTAGCGGTGCAGTTGTTTTCATCGGTAACGGTTACGGTGTAAGTGCCCGATGGCAAGCCGTTGCGCGGGTTAGAACCTTCGCCGGGTTGAGTTCCCCAATCATAGGTGTAACTGCCTTCGCCACCAGTTGCCAATACAGATATGCTGCCTGTTCCGTTTCCGCAGGGCGGATTAGTAGCCATTGCATATGCTACAAACTCACCACAGGGCAACGCAGCATTTACCAACACCGAAGCAGTGGCCGTTTCGTTGCAAACATCGGTAATGGTAACGGTATAAAGCGTAGCAGTTGCAACGGGCGTGGCAACCGGGTTAGAGGCCGTTGCATCATCTAATGTGGCGGCGTTATCCCACAAATAGGTATAGGGTGGCAGGCCGCCGCTGGCTGTAGGTGTGCCGCCAAGTGTTGTGCTGCTGCCCAGTATAATATTGGCAGTAGCGCCGGCATCGGCAACAAGCGCGGCAACGGTTATGGGCTGCGTGGTAACGGTTACCTCTCCTTCGCCGCTTTCCTGAACGCCAACACCGCCAATTCTTATATAATAGGTAGTATTGCAGGCGCCTTCAAACGTTACTTCACCGCCATAATAACAGCTTTCAAATACGTCTATGCCATCTATACAGGCAAGGGCGGTAAAGTCTTCGGTTGGGCAGGCTTCATATACGCTCATAATAGAATGAAACGAGCTGCCTTTTCCAAAGAATAAATCGGTGCATAATGAAACGGTAATATTTGCCGGCGTTTCATTGTAAAAAGCATACCAAATATCATAGTAAAATACCGCTTCGTTGCACAACTCGGCATTGGGTAAAGATCCGGTAGCATCGAAATTGTCAAAGTAAACAGATAAATCGGCATAAATAGGTACGGCATCGGGGCAATCATCGGCTACGCCGCCAACGGTACAGGCATTTGGAGAGCAAAACAAACTTACCTCAAAAGTGCCTACACTGCCATCATAGCCACTTACAAAAACAAAGTAGTTTACCGAAGCAGTAGTACAAAAACTTACAGACGAAGAAACTCCGCAGTTATCATCGTTGCAGTTTTCAAAAACAAGAGCATCACAATTGCCCGAATATACATCAATAACCGTATCAAAATCGGTAGCAGTGCCGCAGGTGGAAACAGTGATATCAAAACCGGTACCGGTAAACACAAACCATTTACCCGGAAATGTGCCGGGAAAACCACAGTTTACTACCGGATACACCGCATCGGTTACCGATATTTGGTCTGTATAAGAGCTGTTACAAGACAATGGAACAGCGCTAAAACAACCCGGCTGCCCACCCATAACCGATTGAACAGTTGCCGCTGCAGCCTGCCTGTACAAACCCGGAATGGCAATCATGAGTAACATACATGCTGCAGCAACCGGAGTCAATAGACCGATAAAGCGTACTTTACCATTGAATGGCAAAAAAATGTGTAATTTTTTTTTCATGTCAACTCTTTTTAATTAGTTAAATGGATTTTAATAGGGCAAATTTTGTCATGATTTTGTCATGATTTTGTCATGATTTTGTCATGATTTTGTCATGATTAGTGATTTTTGTCAAAAAAAAACAATTTTCCCATTTTATTATAAAAAAATATTGCTCCCCGCCATTTTTCTTTCAATAGTCCGCAGTTGCATAAAGCCGCCAAAACGTGGGGTACAAGCGTTTTTATCTATCTTTGTACCTGCAACAACATTTATGCAACAAGAAATCAGCAAAGAAGAAGCCCGCCGGCTGGCGCTGTATGCACAGGGTTTGCTAAACACGCAGCCAAACAGGGGTAAAGCCGGCGCCCTGCAGGTGGTAGAACATTTAGGCTATGTGCAAATAGATACGCTGGCGGTGGCTGCCCGGGCGCACCACCACACCATTTGGACCCGAACACCGGATTACGAAGAAAACCACCTGCACCAACTATTGGCCGAAGATAAAACCGTTTTTGAGTACTGGAGCCATGCCGCCGCTTACCTGCCAATGCGCCACTACCGCTATACACTGCCGGTAAAAGCACGGTATGCTACGGGTAAATCGCACTGGTTTGAGCAAAATAAAGCTATGCAGCAGCATGTATTAGAGCGCATTACCGCCGAAGGCCCGCTGCAAAGCAAAGACTTTGAAGATGAGAACAGCCGCAGCAGAGGCATGTGGGAGTGGAAAGAAGCCAAACGCGCACTGGAACAGTTATTTTTGGAAGGCCGCCTGATGGTAGCCGCCCGAAAAGGGTTTCAGAAGGTGTATGACCTTAGCGAGCGGGTTTTGCCTGCCCGGGTTAATACCACGTTGCCTACCGATTCTGAAATGGGGTTACACATGGTACAAACTACCCTGCAGCAGCACGGATTAGCCACCGAAGCCGAAATGTATTACCTTCGTTCGCATTGGAAAAAAGCGGTACAACAGGCTTTGCAGCAAATGCTGGAAAGCGGCGCAGTGGCTCAGTTGTGTGTTGAAGGGAAAGAAAACCGGTATGCATTGGGCACGGTAGCTGAAACAGTTTTAAACAACAAACCCGATGTTGCGGCAACATCGGGCTTACACATTTTATCGCCGTTTGATAATTTGGTTATACAGCGAAAAAGATTGCTGCGCCTGTTTGATTTTGATTACCAGATTGAATGTTATGTGCCCGAAGCAAAACGGAAATACGGGTACTACTGCCTACCGGTGCTTTGGAACAACCGTTTTATAGGCCGCCTCGACCCCAAAGCAGACCGAAAAACAGGCATTTTTTACGTTAAAAAATGGTTTACCGAACCCGACCTACCTTCCGTCTCCGATTGGCAACCTGCTTTGGAACAAAAACTGCTGGAATTTGCCCGATTTTGCGGGTGTAATAAAATAGTAGATTTTATTTAGCTTCGTAATAACTTCCTTATTAAAGATTTATAAAATGAATATGATTTTTGTACCTAAGATTAGATGTAGTAGCAACAAAAAAATAGTTTTGGATTAACAAATTGAAGCAAATACTTTGTATCTTTGTAGAACTTTTATAACCGTATATGATAAGGCAGTTTTTGCTATTGATGGGAGTTATGCTCACTTTGTTAAGTTCATTTAGCAAAGGCTGGATAGTATTATCATTCAATATTAACAGGTCTTATATTTCGCAAAACTTATGCGAAAATAAAAATAATCCCGTAGCGCCCCACTGCAAAGGGAAGTGTTATTTAAATAAGCAATTGGACGAGGACAGCAAAAAAGACAGCCGGTTTCCGAAACAACAGACAGAACAGGTTGAAACCGTGCTATGCTTGCCCGTTATTGCTTTAAAAGTAAAAAAAGAAAAGCAGGCAATAATTCAGTTTCCTTTTCCTTCATTTTACCTGTTGCCCAATTCACAATTGTACTATACAGATATTTTTCACCCTCCTTGGTTCAATTTGGTATAATAGTACATTGCTGTATCTTTAAAATACCGAACAAGCCTTTTTAAAGCCATATTCTGCCTGGCCTTGTGTAGGGAGAGGGCGTAGTGTGGGCTAAGGCGCAAGGTAAGTAGCAAATACAATCTCTTTCAAATTTGCTTTTCATTGGCATTGCAACTAAGATGAAAAGCAATAAGCCCTTTTCATCTTTTAAGTTGAGGACGAGGGATCCTATTTTTTCAAAATTACTTAAAATTACTTAAAATGAACACAAAAAACATCGCTTTATTTTTTATAATTTCAGCCGTTTCAATTTTCTTAACCTCTTGCGACAAAGAGAGCGAAATAAACCCCAACGAGAAAGGCAGTATTGGGCTGCATTTTGACAACCGAGCCGGTTCATCCGATTTAGCGCTTAATACCGGTAATTACACCAATGCTCTTAACCAGGCGTTAAACATTACCACCTTTAATTACTTCGTTAGCAATATTAAGTTGCACAATGAGGACGGTTCGGTTTATACTGTACCACAGGCAGAATCTTACTTTTTGATTAAAGAAAGTGAAGCCGAAAGTCAAGAAATTGAGCTTAATGATGTGCCCGAAGGTAATTACAACAAAATTACTTTTACTATTGGCGTTGACAGCCTGCGCAATACCATGCCAATATCTGAGCGTACCGGCGCTCTTGACCCCGCCGGAGAAGCTGAAGGTATGTATTGGATGTGGAATTCGGGGTATATTTTTATGAAAATGGAAGGCACCTCGCCTGTAGCGCCGCTCGATTCGGCAAGTAATACCAACTTGTTTATGTATCATATTGGTGGTTTTGGCGGTTACTCATCGCAAACTATTAATAACATTAAGGAAGTTACATTAAGCTTTGGAAATGAAAGTGCAAAAGTTAGGAATGATAACATGGAAGCGCCCGAGGCACATTTGTACGTAGATGCCTTAAAAGTGCTGAACGGCAGTACTAATATTGACATTAGCGCAACACCAGTGGTAATGTTTGCTCAATATTCTACCAATATTGCCAACAACTATGCCAATATGTTTAGCGTTAACCATGTACACAACCACAATTAAACGTACTGCAACAATTACTGCCTGTTACCGGCGTAAACGGTAAAAAAGAAAAGCCAATTCTTGAGTTGCTTGCTTGCTTTTTCTTTATATTTATTAACACCAAGGGCACAGAAA
This sequence comes from Sphingobacteriales bacterium TSM_CSS, assembly GCA_002212985.1. GTDB lineage: Bacteria > Bacteroidota > Bacteroidia > Chitinophagales > UBA2359 > UBA2359. Next base: position 4,529 of record NBMY01000053.1, on the reverse strand, counting down.
ATTTCTATTTCTGTGCCCACAATTTAAATATTCATGAAATTACGTGTATTTTATGTTATTCTTCTGCTTTTTTTGGCAGCAACAAGTTGCAATAAAGAACAGGAAGAACAGCCCGAATTTACCGGTTTTGTAAGCCCAAAACACTTTCCTGAAACTACCTATCCTTTTGAAACTAATCCTGTAACTGAGGCGGGTTTTAAACTTGGGCGTAAGTTATTTTACGATGGCAGGTTATCCAGAGACGGGAGTATATCTTGCGGCAGTTGCCATATTCAATACTCTGCTTTTTCGCATGTGGCTCATGCTGTAAGTCATGGAATTGACGATAAACTAGGTAAACGAAATGCCCCACCCATTCAAAATGCGGCATGGATGCAAACGTTTATGTGGGACGGTGGCGTACATAACTTAGACATGTTGCCGTTTAATCCCATACAAAACCCGGTAGAAATGGATGAAACCGTATCCAACGTAATCCTCAAATTGCAGGCAGATGAAACATACCGGCAAATGTTTAGCGATGCTTTTGGCAGCGAAGAAATTAATTCTACCCGAATGATGCAGGCCTTTTCACAGTTTATGTGCATGCTAATTTCTGACCATAGCAGGTACGATGAGTATATTGGTGGGAATGAAACTGCTCTTAATACCGAAGAGAAAGAAGGACTTGCTATTTTCAGGCAAAAATGCAATACCTGCCATACTGAGCCGTTATTTACCAATAACGGCTTTAAAAATAACGGTATGCCACCCGGCAATGATAAAGGGCGTTCTCTTATTACACTCAATCCGGCAGATGAGTATGCTTTTAAAGTGCCGTCTTTACGCAATATTGAAAAAACAATGCCCTATATGCACAACGGCACTTTGCAAACAATAGACGATGTGCTGAACCACTACCAAAGCGGTATAGTGCAAACACCCAATTTAGACCCACTATTGGGTAGCAATTTCTCTCTTACCAATTTGGAAAAGGAACGGTTGAAAGCTTTTCTGCTTACTTTAACCGATGAGAAGTTTTTGAAAAACCCCGACTTTTCTGAGCAATAATTTTTTATTGCCGCGTATACACCCCCCTTCTGTTTGCAGCTTGAACGGCAGGCTGCGATTTAAGCATTGCAGAGTTTATATTGCCAAAACAAGTTTTTATGCTTGAATTAAGACCTGTTTGCGAAAATTGCGGTAACCCTCTGCCGCCCAATAGTACCGAGGCCATGATTTGCAGTTTTGAATGCACTTTTTGCATCACTTGCGTAACAGATATTTTACAAAATGTATGCCCCAATTGTGGTGGCGGGTTTGTGCAAAGGCCGGTAAGGCCGGTTGCCGAATTGGAAAAGTACCCGGCAACTACCAAAATGGTGTTGAAACCGGTAAACATGGCAGTTTTTGCTGCACTGCTGGAGCGGTACAGGTTGGTAGAAGCGAACTTGCGGTAAAAAAGAAACAGATTTACCCCTGCGTGTTGCTTACCTTATGCAGTGTGTACACGCCATAGCGAATATTAAGCAATACCGTTTTGAGCTACAGGTTTTTGTATTGTTGCAAAAGCCGCTCGTCTGTTTCGGTGTTTTTGATTTTCTCTAATTTACCGGATAACAAAGACAAAATTTCCTGAAATTGCCCCGCACTTGTGGTATCGGGTGTGCCGTGTATGGCGATAGTTTGGTTTACGGCATCTTGTGTTTGGTAAACATCAGACAAAACATCTTTTACAAAGGCCAGTTGTTGGGTAGCTACCAGCCGTATCCACCAATTATGGTCGGTAATGGCAATGTTTGCCAGCGTGGTAATGCCTTTTAAAATAACATCGGGTTTATACATTCGGCTAAGGAAAAATCCATAGGAGTCAATGATTGTATAGCGGTTATAATCTGGCAATTTAGTAAGTTGGTCTTCAAAATAAGGCTGGTCGGTATCGTCGCCAAACTGCGAGTATATTTTGGCTACCATAGCTGCTACCTCGCTGCTGGGGTGGTTTTGCAACTGCCTGGCCTTTTGCATGGCTTGGGCAGGAAAAAGGGTGGGCAGGTGATAGAGGGCGGTAGCAATAAGCGAATGCGAATTGCTGTTAAGGGCATCGGAAAAAACGGGCAGCAAGTCTTGCCCATCGGGGAAAACCTCGGCCAGTTTAGATAGGGCGGCAATTTTTATATTGTCGTTACTATCGGTCTTAACCATCTGTATTAAGCGGTTTTTGAGTTCATTGTTGTTGTTTTTTGTTCCGGGCGCAATATTTTCTATGGCTGTTTGCCGCACCAGCCAAAAAGGGTGCTGCAAGGCATCGAGGAATAGTTTTGCTGCCTCGGTGTTGTTTTCCTGTTGCGAGGCCAGTGCGGTTATGGCTTCTGTTTGGTCTAAGAAGTGGGTTCCCTTGTAAAACTTATTGAGGTATCCATGCATGTCATGAGTTTCATAACGCTCGCACAGCAGCACATGGTTGGGGTCAACAATAACGGTAAGCGGCTTGGCGGGAAGGGCAAACTCAAAAACGCTTTGGCGTTTGTTTATTTCAATATCTTTTATTTCGGTGGTTCCGTCGGCTTTGTGTATAGCTATGTTGGTAGGCAGGCGGTACACCTGGTTTTCGGGCTGTGTTTGGTCAATATGTACAATGAGTTTGTACGCCAGCGAGTCGTACTGGTAATTAATGTTAAGTACGGGGTGTCCGGGGGTAAAGAACCATTGGTTAAAGAACCAGTTAAGGTCTTGGCCGGTAACAGTTTCAAAGGCAAGCCGCAGGTTGTGAATTTCTACGCTTTGATAGGCATTTTGTGTAAGGTAGAGGTTAAGGGCGGCAAAAAAGGCATCATCGCCCACGTAGTTGCGCAGCATGTGCAATACTCTGCCGCCTTTTTGGTAAGAGTGGCGGTCAAACATATCTTCGCGATCAAGATAATGAAAGCGTATGAGGGGTTCTTTTTTTTCAAATGCTTCTGCCAGATAGGCTTTCAGATCTTGGTCAAGGTGGTAATCGGCTTGTTCTTTGCCGTATTTGTATTCAAACCAAAGGTACTCGCCGTAGGTGGCAAAAGATTCATTGAGGGGTAGGTTAGACCACGATTCGCAGGTAACCAAATCGCCAAACCATTGGTGAAAAAGTTCATGAGATACAATATCATCGTTTTTACCTTTGTCTTCGTCTGATGAGTTATAATACACATCTTCGTAAAACAGCGTTGCGGTGGTGTTTTCCATGGCACCGGCCACAAAATCATACACTACTGCCTGCGAGTATTTATCCCACGGAAAGGGATAGTTGAGTTTGTTGGAAAAAAATTCGAGCATTTCGGGGGTATTGCCAAAAATGTTTCGGGCGTTTTTGGCATAGGCGGTGTCAACATAGTAATTTACCTCTTTACCTCGCCAAGTATCTTTTACAACGGCATATTGGTTTACAGACATGGCAAAAAGGTAGGGTGCGTGGGGTTGGGCTTGTTTCCAATAGTCGGTTCGGGTACCGTTGGGGTTTTTTACGGAGCTGATGAGGGTTCCGTTGGAAAGGGTTTTGTATTTATCGGGTACGGTAATGTTTATTTCCTGGGTAGTTCGTTCATTGGGGTGGTCAATGGTAGGAAACCAGCAGGAAGCGGCTTCGGTTTCGCCCTGTGTCCAAATTTCGGTAGGTTTACCTGTTTCTTTGCCATCGGGGTTAATGAAATAGAGGCCTTTGTTATCGTAGGTAATATAGGGGTCGCTATCGGCCAGTTCGTTGGGTTTGGCAGTGTAATCAATAAAGAGGGTAAAAGTGTCGGTACGGGCATAGGCTTTACCAAGTTGTATATGCAGTTGCATAGAATCGTACCTGAACGAGAGGGGTTGCTGCTTACCGTTAACCAGCAGAGCTACTGTATTCAGGTCAAACCCTTTGGCATCTATGGTAACAGAGTCGGTTGCAAAAAAGTAGGGTTTAAGGGTTAGGGTAGCTTTGCCCTGCAGGTGTTTCTTTTCCCAATCAAAACTTACATCTAATTTGGTATGCAGCAAGTCGTGGTAGCGGGTAGCTGTTTGGCGGTATTCCGATACAGCGGCGGGCGGCAAAGCCCCATTTAGGTCGGGGGTGTTTGGTTGCTCTCCGTTGTCAATGATGGGAAGCGTTTTACTATGACTCATTTCACTGTCTGTATCAGGCGCTGTAGCATTGGTTTGCTGCCTGCTTTCTTTTACCAAAGAACATGCGCTGATGGCGAAAAACAAAAACACCGTTACTGCTAAATATATTTTCTTCATACTGGACCGAAATGACAAAGTGTTGTTAAAGAGAATTTCCCCCACCCCGAAAAAACCGCAACTGATGCTGTTTTTACCTATTGCAAAGATATTAACTTTGCATCAATAACCACTTGTAAAACAGATGCATTTTCAGTGCTACATGCAATTTATATGCTGTTTTACTTTTTCAGTGGCATACCAACTCTTTTTGCCCGATTTTTTTTTCGGATTATTGCTGTTCTCTACTTAATTAGACGTAGAAAAATGGCAAAAGTTTGGTTTTTGTGGGGTATTTATTGTTTTAGCGCAACCTGTTC
>NBMY01000032.1 GCA_002212985.1 Sphingobacteriales bacterium TSM_CSS | reverse complement strand
ACCACAAAACTATCATACGAAGCACTGCACCCGCCATTACGCCAAACCGCTGTTATGCCCAGTGCTTCTGTCATTCGATGTCTATTTTGTTTATTTCTTTCATTAGTCTGTCCGTTTCTGTCAAGGCTACAACGATTTTTTGATAATGTAAAATGTCGTCAAACTCCAATTTACGGTCTTTGCGGTCTTTGAGCCATTTTTGGGCTGGTTGATAACCACCGATATAAAACTCCCAAGCGGTCTGCGGAACGTTGTTAAAATACTGCGTGTCGTTGATGTAAACTTTACCGTCTTGATATTTTGGTTTAGTTACAATGTTGTCACCGTCTATTGGATATTGTGTGATGTATTTCTCAACTGTCGGGCTTTCCAATAAATGTATTTGTCTGATTTGCGAGCCAATATTTACCAATTGCCAAAATGTTTCATTGTCTTTTGGATAAGGCACTCTCGGAAAATCAATTTTTAAAAACTCATTGTATTTCTCTCGGTAAGTAGGAGAGTGCAAAACCGCATAGATGTAGTCTAAAATGTCAATGGGTGCAAACGTATTTTGGGTTGTTTCTTTCTCGTTTGTGAAAGTTAAACCTAACTTATCTGCTATATGCTTAACAATTTCTGTGTTTAGGTTGGGTTGTCTTTCAGTTGATTGTCCGATGGTTTGTTGACCGTTGGTTTCGGGGTATAGGTATAATGGAAAATAATTGCCTGAACCATACCTGCCTGCTGTGCCTGTTAAATTAAATTCTCCAATCAGTTTTGAAATAAAAACATATTGCCAATTCCCCACACATTGCCTTGCTATTACTAAACCAATATTTTTTCCAATAAGAAAATGTTGCATTGATTTCTCTCTTGCTCTTTCAATAAGTTTGACATCGTAGTAAATAAACTTGTTGTCAAATGGTCTGTAAGATATTGGTTTAATTAAACTCTTATCTGCTTGAATTTGGTAAAACTCTTCAACATTCTTTATTAACTGATTTTTGCTTTCGTTTATTAAAATCGCATCTTTTGAAGTTACAATTCCGACATTATTTGAAGAGAATATTTCATTTACTTTAAAGCCTTTATCGTAAATATTTTGCTCGTCAAAATCTTTATTGACAAAAAAGTAATTTGGTGCAATGTTCGGGAGTTCTTTATATGGTACAGTTTGAATTGAATTATCAAGCAAGAAATCATATTTTAATTCTCTTTTACCATATAAATCGAAATGGAAAACTTTGCCCAATTCATTGGATTTTTTCTTTCCTGTTTTTACAAAAATATTTATTGATACACCTTGCATTATATCAAAAACATTAACATCCGCAGTTCCGTCAGGTGCTGTTTCATTCTTTTTACTATTTCCGTGTAAGTCAATTGTATAAATTTTATCAAACGTTTTTAGCAAATGCCAACGCATACCACGAAAAGTTGGGTTGTCTAAAAAACTATGAGGGTTTATAAAAGCTAAAATACCGCTTCCGTTTTTTTCAATGTAATGTTGTCCGTAACGAATGAATTTATTTTCATCAGCATTAATCCATTTTGGATTTCGCTCTTTTAACTTCTCTTTACCACCTGGCTCTTTCTTGTAATCTTCCATTAAATTCATTATCCATTCTCCTTGATTGGCACTTTCTCCGCTATATGGTGGATTTCCAATTACACACATAACAGGTGTATCACGTTTGATGTGATTTGCTTCATTAGCTTCGGTGCTTAACCAATTGGCAAATAATGTTCCTGTGTCGGGGTGGCTTTCTTCAAGGCTATTGGTGAGATAAACTCTAAAACGTTGGTTGGTGGTGGGCTTGTAGCCTGTTTCGGTTAAAAGTAAATCTAATTTCAAATGTGCCATTGCATAACTTGCCATTAGCAACTCAAAACCATTTAGTCGAGGCAATAAATGTGTTTCAACATAATTGCTCCAAATGCCTTGTTGTCCTTCAAACTTTTTGTGAATATGTTTTACCACTTCCGCAAGGAAAGTTCCTGTTCCTGTTGCTGGGTCGAGTATCTGAACTTTGTGAACGTCTTGCTCAATTTTTTTTCCTTGTTGTTCAATTTTAATTCTCGTCTTGCTGTTGTCTGCAAGTCCTTGCGGTAAATCAAATTCAGTTTTTAGAATATCGTCAACTGCACGAACTATAAAATTTACAACGGGTTGCGGAGTGTACCAAACGCCCCTTGCTTTGCGGAGTTTCGGGTCGTATTCACTTAGAAAGGTTTCATAAAAATGGATGATTGGGTCTTCCATTTTTGTTGACTTTCCGTAATTCTTTAGAATTTCTTCCACGTTGCAATGCAGAAAAATTTCTACCAAGCTGTCAACTATCCATTTTATACGGTCGTCAATATCAGGTCCTGCAATGTAGCCAAACAGTTTTCGTAAAAACGGATTTGATTTCGGGATAAGTTCGGCAGCTTCTTGTCTGCTGAAAGTTGGTAAAGTTGCATCGTGTAATCGAGCTGCAAACATTCCATAAGCAATGGTTTGGGCGTAAACGTCTGCAAAACCTTTTGGTGTGATGTCGTGAATAAGAATTTGTTTGAAAGCCTTCATTTGGTCTTTCAGTGTGCTGTCTTCGTGATTGGTTTCGTCACTTGTCAACGCCTTTTCAATCACTTCAGAAAGAAGGCGGGCTTTGCCCGCCATCATTTCTGCAAGTCTTTTTGAACTCTTTATTGTCTGCCCGATGTGGGTGCAAAAGTCTTTGATGAAGTTTTCAAAACTTGAAAAATTCTCGGTCAGCGGTTTTATGCCTTTGTCGGTGATTTCACCAATGGCAATTTTCATTACAAACTGTCCGTCACGGTATAAATGAAAGTCGAGATAGTCTGTAAAAATGATATTGTTTAGTGATGCTTTGTAACGGTCAAACTGTTCTTTGTTTCCTGTTTTCTTGGCTCCTTCAAGGTCTTTGTCGCCAATGTCTTTAGCTTCAATAAAGCCAACTGGAACGTCTTTTTTGTCAAGATGTAGTCTGGTGCACCGCAACTTTGTCTTTTGGGTTCATTGGTTGCTCTGATTGTCGGTACTAAACTTTCTAAAAGTTGTTGTAAGTCGCCCCGAAAAGTGTGTTCGGTTGCGTTACCAAGTTTATAGCGTTTATTTATGTTGTCAATATACTGGTCTAAAGTCATCTGTTCACTTGTCAATTTATTTCAGTCCTAAGATAGTTTTTTCTGTCGGTCTGATGTTTTGGTACTGTCGTTTTAGCATTGGGGATAACTTAGTTATCTCCGCATGTTTACCGTACTTTTTCGGTCTCAAAGAGTTTGGATAGTGGGCTTTGCAAAAAAATTTTTACAACAATTGCAAACCTAAAACACTTGCTGCATTTCACCAAATTTTTTAACAATTTTTCAACCATACCATCCGGTTTACTCTGCCGTTACCGGTATGGTAACGGGGGTAATAATGGGTTCTTCTACACGGGTGGTTTGCATTCGGGGGTTGATAACCTGTTTGGTGCGTTCTTTATTAAAATATTCCTTTACATCGGCAATGGCGGCAACTTTTACCGCCACATCAATTGCCTGCAGGTAGTTGTCGTTTTCAAGGCAAATGTAGAAGGTACTTTGCGGGTTGGCGGTAAATTTACCATAACCGCCCGTGCCTTTACCCCAATCAAGAGGTACAAATGCCTTGTTTTGCAGAAATAAGCCGGCGTTTTCGGCATTTAACACACAGTAGTACACATCTTCGCCGGTTTTGGGTATGGCAAGGTTGCTTACTAATCCCGCTACCAGCCCTCCAAGGGGGGAATATAGCGCAATAACCCCTTGCGCAAAACTGCCTACCATTTTCACATTTTCAGACCAGGCTTGTCCGGCTTCTTCGCCAACGCCAATCCAGTATGCCCAGCCGGTAAGCCGTCGGGTTTTGGCTTTGGTTTCGGTATCGGGTGGCAGGTCAATTCGCAGGCAGGTACGGTTGTCGTTGGTCAAACTGGTTTTGGCAAAAACGCGTTGTGTTTTGTCAAATACCACCATTTCTTCCTGTGCCGATTTTTTAAACTCCCAGTTTTCTTCGCGGGTGTAAATGGTATCGTAGCCCATGAGTATCTCATGCTCTTCAATGCGGTAGGTGGTGTCAAAGCTGCTCATCCATTCTACCTTGGTATTAAAACCGGTGGTTTGGTCTGTAGCGGGTACTCTTTGTATGAGTATGCGGCATACCCTGCCTTTTAGCAGCATTTTATTGTTAAACCTAAAAACATACACCCCTTTTTTTGTTACCTGAATAGATTTGTTTTTTACCCCCGCAGTTTTATAATCGGCAAATCGGGTATTGCCGGGATATTCTTCAACGGCAACTTCGGTCAGTTCCCTGCCTTCTTCTTCCCGAAAACTGAACAGTATTTCATCTCCTTGTGCAAATCCGTAATACAAAATTTCTTCTCCTTTGGCCGGTATTTTCAAGGTAAGGTCGGCAACGGTAATAAGTGGCATTTGTGCCTCCAATTTCATATGGACGGCACAAAGCAACAGCAGGCAACAGATGGGCAGCAAACAGTATTTATCAAACATGTTACAATGTATTAATTGGCAAAAAGCGGGTAAAAATAACCGGCGCAACGCTAAACAAAAAGCAGACCATGCTGCAGTACGCAAAAATTGCACGGTAAAGAAATAAAACAATAAAAGGGGCGGCATTGGTATAGAGCAGTTAAGATAATTGTAAAAAGGTGCTGCTTCCATCTGATGTAGATTTAGTCCTTTACTGATGTAAAAAGCAGTTTGCGTAGTTCATCGTTTGTTTACCCCCTTCAGCATCTCTCCACCAACCCGGTGGGGGAGAGTTGCCCTTTCGGCAAATCCGACTGAATAACAGTCTGACATCCAAGCAGAACAGGTAAAGCCGGTGCATTTTTCTGCATTGTTGTTTTGGTGTATGCCGGAACTATTTTTTTACAACTGTGGTTAAAGTATTGCTATATTCAGAAAACGTTTTTACCTTTGCGCCGCAATGGACCCGTAGCTCAACTGGATAGAGCATTAGACTACGGATCTAAAGGTTGTGAGTTCGAATCTCGCCGGGTTCACGCACTAAAACGCCACATACTCATTTGAGTTTGTGGCGTTTTTTATTTACCTTCGGGCAACCATGGGCGGGCAACTGTCGTTTTCAGGTCAAAAGTGGTAAATTCTTATGTGCCGGTAAACAAAAAACGGCATCGGGAGTTTCGTTTTTTACCCTCCTTTTAGTTACTTTGTCTGAACGTACATTCAGCATGCAAAATACCGTTTTATATGACACTACGCTTTACCCTGTTTACTGCGCTGCCAGCATTTTTTTGCTTCTGGTTAATCAACTTATCGGCTAATGCCTCACCTCATCTTAAATACCTTCAAAACAAAGGGCAGTGGGATAGCCGCGTATTATTTAAGGCAAAAACCGCCGGACAGGAAATTTTTACTGAATGCAACGGCTTCACCTTTCTCTTTTACCACCCCGAACAGGTAGATGCGGCAGCTCATTGCGAAATGCAGCACAACGGCGGCAGCAACCCGCTTTGCGAGCAACATAGCCACAACCGCTTTTTCGAAACATACAGCGGAACCATACAGGTTCATGCCGTAAAAATTCAGTTTGTGCAGGCTAACCCCAGCCCCGCGGTTGAGTTGCAGGAGGTACTGCCCGAAAGGCATAACTTCTTTTTGGGTAACATTCCTCAAAAATGGGCAAGCAATATTCACCCGGCCAAAGTGCTGCTTTACCGGCAATTGTACCCGGGCATTGATATGAAGGTGTACAGCCAGGAAAACCGGTTTAAGTACGATTTAATTGTAGCGCCTCATGCCAATGCCGGCAGGGCAGAACTGGAATATTCGGGACAAACCGATTTGTGTGTAAAAAACGGGCATCTCTATATCGGTACATCTATAACGGAGGTAACCGAGTTGTCACCCTATGCCTATCAGTTGATTGACGGAAAAACGGTATCCGTTGATTGCCGGTATGTGGTAAACGGCAACCGCGTAAGTTTTACCTTTCCCCAAGGGTATAACCCGGCTTATGAGTTGGTCATTGACCCCGTACTGGTAGCCTCTACTTATTCGGGCAGCACCGGAACCGTTTACGGACATTCGGCCACTTATGGTCAAAACGACGAAATTTTCGGCTCGGGCCGAGGGTTCGATAATAACTATCCCGCCACGCCGGGCGCTTATGATGTAACGTTTAACGGCAATACCGATGCCACGGTTTCTAAATACACCGCCGATGGCACCACGCTGGAATTTGCCTGCTATATAGGCGGCAGCAGCAGCGACCTTACTGCCAACCTTATTGCCAACAACAACAATGAGTTAATTCTGCTCGTTTCTACCGGCTCTTCCAACTACCCGGTTACGGCGGGTTGTATAGATAACTCCCTTGGTGGCAGCACTGATATGGGTATAACCGTACTGAGTGCAGACGGTAGCAGCCTCATCGGCTCAACTTATTTGGGCGGCAGCGGCGAGGAGGGGCAGGCGTTTACCGGCTGGAGCGGCATTCAGTACGGCTTGCTGGGTGAGCTAATGGTGGACGATGCCAACAATGTATATCTTGCCACCTTTACCGCCTCTGCCGATTTTCCGATAACTCCGGGCGCTTACCAAACCACCTATGGCGGTGGTAATTGGGATGGAGCAGTTGTAAAAATGAATTCCAACCTTAGCGCTTTAACCTGGAGTACCTACTTGGGCGGCGGCGGGCAAGACCTTGCCTTAGGCATTCGCATTGCCGATGACGGCACGGTGTATGTTTGCGGCGGTACCGAAAGCACCAATTTTCCGGTTACGGCGGGCGCTTACCAAACCACGCCGCTGGGGTCAACAGGCGGCGGGCCTTTCGGCGGCGGCTCGCCCGATGGGTATGCTGCTCAATTGAGCGCCAACGGGGCAAATTTGCTGCACAGCACGTTTGTAAACACCAGCCAAAGCGATATTGCTTTTTTTCTGGACCTTAGCAAAGACGGCAATGTATGTCTCTACGGGCTTACCGAAGGTAATTTTCCGGTTTCGCCGGGTGTCTATTCCAATGCCAATGGTAAAATGTTGCTCGTTTCGCTGGAACCCGATTTAAGCACGCTGTTGTACAGCACCCGAATTGGTACCAGTTCCATGACCATTAACCCCACTGCCTTTTTGGTTGACAACTGCGACCGCATTTATGCCGGTGGCTTTACCGGCGATTCGGGGTTGCCCACCACGCCCGATGCATGGTCGCCTACCAACGGCAGCGGCGATTTTTATTTTATGGTGCTCGAAGCAGAAGCCGCTGCCCTTATTTACGGCACCTATTTTGGGAGTCCCGATGGTTGGGAGCATGTTGATGGCGGAACCTGCCGCTACAACGACAGGGGCGTGGTCTATCAGGCAGTTTGCACCAGTTCAACGGCATTTCCTACCACGCCAACGGCTTATCAGGCTACCGATGCCAACAGTAGCTGGGATTTGGTGGTATTTAAATTTGACTTTGAGCAGGCGGGAGTGCTGGCAGAAGGAGTACCTTCACCTTCGGCAATAGGTTGTGTGCCTTATACCATCAGTTTCGATAACCTGAGTGTAGATGCGGTGAGTTATCAATGGGATTTTGGCGATGGCACGGTTTTATCCGATGAGTTGCCTACCCACACCTTTACCCAGGCAGGCTCCTATGAGGTAATGCTCATAGCCCAAAACCCGCTCAGTTGCAATTTGGCCGATACCGCCATTATCAACATTTTAGTGGTTGACCCCGCCTCGGCAACTGCAGCCTTTACCTATACCCAAAATACCGATTGCAATATTTACGCCTTCAATTTTAGTACAGAACTCAATGGGTTAACCCATTTCTGGAATTTTGGCGATTTTAATACCAGTACCGAACAAAACCCAACGCACATATATGCCAATCCCGGCACTTATGAGGTAATGCTGGTGGTTAGCAGCACCCTTGGCTGCTTTGATGCCGATACTACCTACCAGACCATTACCTTTACCGCCGATGCCGTAGAAGCTTTTACGGATAACCTGATTACGGAATGTGCACCTTATACCATATCGCTTTCCAACAACAGCATAAATGCCACTTCTTATCTGTGGAATTTTGATGATGGCTCGCCCACTTCAACCGAGGCAACGCCGGTTCACACGTATTCAAATCCGGGTTTTTACGATATACAGCTCATTGCCTCCAACCCGTTGAGTTGCAACCTGGCCGATACAGCTTATGTAACCCTTACCGTACTGCCTTCTACACCGCTTACCGCCAATTTTACCGAAATAATACCGCCCGCCTGCGACGACCTTACCGTTCAGTTCAGCGCCATAACAGCACCCAACATAACCGATTATGTATGGAATTTTGGCGATGGGAATACCGCCACCGGCTCAACCGTAAGCCATACTTATGCATCGGTAAACAATTATACCGTTTCACTCATTGTGAGCAATCCATCGGGTATTTGCGTGCTTTCTGATACACTGACCAAAGATATTGCCCTGGCATCGGGTAATTTGGTAACAGCCCAGCTTTTTCAGCCCGAAAGCGGCTGCGCTCCTTTTACCGCCAATTTTCAGGCGCAAGATACCGGGGCAAATTCCTATCTATGGCAAACAGGCGATGCAGCGGGGTCAACCGTTCAGGGACAGAATACAACATTTACCTACACCCAGCCCGGCCTATATAACATTGTGCTGATTGCCACCGATGCCGCCACCTGCAACGTAACCGATACGGCATATACAACCCTTGAGGTATTTGCACAGGCAGCAGCAGGGTTCACCGCTCCCGAAATTGTATTGTTGGGAGAACCGGCACAGTTTACCAACACCAGTACCAATGCCACCCAGTTTACGTGGGATTTTGATGACGGCGCCACATCGGAAGAGCAAAACCCGGTTTATGTGTTTACCGCAATAGGACAGTATAACGTTTGCCTCGAAGCAAGAAATGCCGAAGGCTGCGACGACAGCATTTGCATACCCGTAATGGTACTCGATAATGCAAAAATTGGTGTTCCAAATGCTTTTACACCTAATAATGACGGGGTAAATGACGTTTTGTACGTGGAAGGTGCCGATAATATTGCAACCATGGAATTTAAAGTGTTTAGCCGTTGGGGCGAACTGTTGTTTATTACCAAAAACCCGCAGGAAGGCTGGGACGGCTTTTACCGAACTATTTTGCAGGAGAACGAAGTATATGTATATCATCTTGCGGCAACGCTATTAAGCGGCGAACAGGTAACCTTTACCGGCAATGTAACCCTGCTCCGCTAAATTTCTATTGACAACTCATTAATGTGAAAACCATGAAAACAAAACAGCTAATACGTTGCTTGCTTTTGATTTGCTGTACAATGCCGGTTGCCATAACCGCTGTTGCACAAGATGTACACTGGTCGCAGTTTTATACCGATGTTTTTAGGTTAAATCCTTCTATGACGGGAAATTTTAACGGCGATTACCGCATCGGGTTAAATGCCCGAAATCAATGGCAATCGGTTCCTGCTCCGTATCGCACCATTTCGGCTTATGCCGATTTTGGGCTGCTGAAAGCACGGCGGCGCAACGGCACACAGGACTGGATTGGTACAGGGGTTAATTTTCTATACGACCATGCCGGCGACGGGCGCTTGTCTATGCTGGAAGTAAGGGGCGCTTTAGCCGGGCATAAATCCTTATCGGAAAATATTTATGTTTCGGCAGGTGTAAATGCCGCTTTCCGGCAACGCAGCGTTGATTTTCAGAAACTCTATTTCGGTAACCAATGGAGCGATGTTGATTTCGACCCCAACCTGCCCAACCTTGAAAATCTTGGCACTGAAACTTTCGGCTATCTTGATGTAAATGCCGGCGCTACGGTATCTTATCAGGTGCCCGATAAATTTAATTTTTATCTTGGCGCATCGGCCTTGCATGTAAACCGGCCCGATGAAACATTTTACGACTCCGGTAACCGGCTTGGCACAAGATTGGCCGTTAATACCGGCGCCGCCGCTTCGCTTGGCAACCTCATTTTGGAGCCTGCAGCTTATTTTACCCTCCAAAAAAAGGCACAGGAAATTGTATTCGGAACCAATTTTGTTTGGGTTACCAATAACGGCCGTTACAGTAAAAACAGCAACAATGTTAACCTGTACCTTGGGGCATGGTACCGGTGGGCCGATGCCATCATAGCATTGGGCGGACTGGAGTTTAGCCGTTACCGTTTGTTGCTTTCTTATGATATCAACACCTCGGCGCTAAAACCTGCTTCCAACAGCAGAGGCGGTTTTGAGTTGTCTTTTGTGCATGTGGGCAGCTTTAACAAGCAACCCAAAACGCCCATTTACTGCCCAAGGTTTTAAAACCATTAACAGAACAGGGGTAAAGCAGGCTCTAAGCCCTTAAAATTATGTATTATTGCGGTAAAATTTGTCATTTATGAACAATGCTGTTATACTGTTACACGGCGCTTTGGGCAACGCACAGCAGATGCAACCGATTGCCGATTTGTTAAAGTCTCAATATCAGGTATTTACCCTTAATTTTGCAGGTCATGGCGGAACTCCCTTTGCCGGTGAGCAATTTACCATAACCGGTTTTGCCGAGGAGGTTTTGGCGTATATGGAAGCAAACAGCCTTGAAAAAGCGCATATATTCGGATACAGCATGGGTGGGTACGTAGGGTTGTACCTTGCCCGGCAATTTCCCGATAAGGTAACGAAGGTAGCCACTTTTGCCACAAAATTTCTTTGGAACACCAACAGTGCCGCCAAAGAGGCCGGAAGGCTTAACCCAGATAAAATTCTGGAAAAAGTACCCGAATTTGCCAGAAAATTGCAAGAACAACACGGTGAACAATGGAAACAGGTGTTGGAACGTACCGCTGCCATGATGCTGAATTTGGGTGTACAGCCCGATTTGCCCCTTGAGGAAACCGTACATATAACCATACCCGTTTTGCTTGGATTGGGCGACCGCGATACAATGGTTTCTTTGGAAGAAACCGGCATTGTTTACAGGATGTTGCCCGAAGGGCAGTTACTGGTGATGCCAAACACGCCGCACCCGTTTGAAAAAGTAAATATGCAGCGTTTGGCTACAGAACTGTCTATCTTTTTCGGGCAGTAACACAAAGCCCATGAAAAAGATAATTTTCGGGTTGTTGTTTGCCTTCCTGCTTATCGGTTTAACCGAGTTAGTGTTGCGGCTTGCCGGATATTCACCCTATCGTAAACCGTTTATCGACATCACATTCCAACCTTCCTTTAACCATTTACCCGACCCGGTGTTGGGGTATTCTCTGGCAGATGGCAGTTTTACCGTTACAGCAAAGGTAAACAATGATTCCTTAGTTTACCATACCACGCACCGAAACGGGCAACGTATTACCGATACTGTACAGACCGATGCTGCCGCCAAAAGTGGTGAAATAGTTTTGCTTGGCTGTAGTTATACCTACGGACAGGGATTAGATGATACGGCAACCTGCGCCTTTGTTTTACAGCAAAAATTGAAACAGCAAAACAAAAATGTCAGGGTAGTTAACCGGGGTGTTGGCGGGTATGGCCCAACCCAATTTTATCTTTTATCGGGTACTATTGACAGCGCAACTACGGCTTTGGTGGTTATAAATTATGCCGCCTTTCAAGATGAAAGAACTACTTTATGTCGCAGTTGGCGGAAATTAGTAGTGCCTAATCAAACCAATACCGCCAACTTTGCCACAATTCGCGCTCCGTATTTTAGCCCCGGAGCCGGCGTACCGCAGTTGGGTTACCGCCAAATGACCTATACTTTTTTGCCGTTGCAAAAAAGCCTTGCTCTGGTTGAACTGCTTGACCAATTGTATTGCCGGTACGAACAAAAAAAGGCTGCAAATATAAGCAGGCAGGTTTTGTCCTTAACCCTGCAACAGCTTACAAAAAAAGGCATACCTGTTTTACTGTGCGGCATTACCCCCGATGAGGGAACTAAAGCAACCCTCATGGCGTTTGAAAAAAGCGGATATAACACCCTCTTGTATGGCGTAGCTGTTCAAAACCCCAAGTACAACCTTTTACCCAAAGATGTTCATCCAAACTACACGGCTAACCTGATTTTTGCCGACAGCCTTTTTAACTTTATTATGAAAAAGAATTATTTACACTAACGCTTTAACCATGCGCATTGCAATTATTGGCAGTACCGGTTCGGGTAAAAGTACCCTTGCAAAGCAACTGAGCGCCTGTTTAAAAATACCCCATATTGAACTGGATTACTACCATTTTGAAGAAAACTGGCGTGAAGTGCCCGATGAGGTGTTCAGGGAAAGAATAAACCTTTTGGCAATACCCGATGACGCATGGATAACCGATGGCAACTACTCGGTACTGCGCGATATTGTTTGGCAACGAGCCGATGTACTGATTTGGTTAAACTACCCTTTTTTATTTACCTTTGCCCGATTGCTGAATCGAACTATGCAGCGCATTTTTACCCGACAACCGCTTTGGCACGGCAACCGCGAATCTTTTTACGGTACTTTTGCCACCAAAGATTCAATATTGTACTGGTTTTTAAAAACGTACCATCGCCGAAGGAAAGAGTACCCCGCCTTGTTTATGCAACCGGCGTACAAACATTTGAAAGTAATTCAAATAACAAAACCACAGAATGCACTACTGCAGGTATTGTTGCAACTGCAGGAAATAAATTAAACCAGAAGCTCAAATTGCTGTGTCAACAGGTAAACTGTGCAAAAAGAAAGCAAATATCTTATTGTAATTGCCGGCGCCACTGCATCGGGTAAAAGCGCGTTGGCTGTTGAGTTGGCCAAAAAGCTGAATACGGTGGTTATTTCTGCCGACAGCCGTCAGTTTTTTCGCGAAATGAGCATTGGTACGGCAAAACCCACACAGCAGGAAATGGAAGGGGTGCCCCATTATTTTATTGATTCGCACAGCATTACAGAACCTTACAGCGTTGGCGATTTTGAACGCGATGTACTGCAATTATTAGGCAAGTTGTTTGCAGAACAGGATGTGGTTATTATGGCCGGAGGTTCGGGATTGTATTTCAGAGCGGTATGTCATGGCGTAGATGATTTTCCGGAAACAAACCCGGAAAACCGCCGCTCTCTGCAACAACTCATTGCCGAACAGGGATTGGAAGGCCTGCAGCAATTGTTGCTTGAAAAAGACCCCGAATATTACCGCAAAGTTGATTTAAACAACCCCCAACGCATAATAAGAGCCTTGGAGGTATGCCTCAGCAGCGGGAAGCCTTACAGTAGTTTCAGAACAGGCGAAACTAAGGAGCGCCCTTTTACCTGCCTTAAAATAGGGTTGGAATGGGACAGGGAAGCCCTGTACCGACGTATTGACCGGCGCGTTGATGATATGATGGCAAAGGGTTTGCTTAACGAAGCCCGGAATTTGTTTGCCCTTCGCTACCTCAATGCGCTGCAAACGGTAGGCTATCAGGAATTGTTTGAATATCTGGAAGGTAAAATTTCGTTGGAAACTGCTGTAGAACTCATTAAACGCAACAGCCGCCGCTATGCCAAAAGGCAACTTACCTGGTTAAGGAAAGAACCCGATGTTAATTGGTTTAATGCCGGTGAAACCGCCACAATTAACGCTTTTTTACAGCAGCAAATGCACAAAACGCATTAAAAAAAACTATAACAAAGCCGCCCCTGTTTTTTTGCAAACAGGGGCGGTGAGCTTGATTATAGAACTGTAAACAAACTTATAACGCCACACCTACACTAAAACCAAAACGCGGAGCAATGGTTTTTTTGTAGGGGTTTACCACCGGCAGGTGCATTTCATCAGCCGATT
>NBMY01000100.1 GCA_002212985.1 Sphingobacteriales bacterium TSM_CSS | reverse complement strand
GAAATGACATAAACAAAGGTGTCAATACCGATGAAACCGGTGTCGGGCGTGTAGGTAATAGTTCCTTCGGGGTTAATTAGGGCGGTTCCGTTTTGGGGGTCGTCGGCAATGGCAATTACGGTAAGGGTAGCGCCGTTGGGGTCGGTGTCGTTATCCAAAACAGGAATATCAATCGGTGTGCCGGCATCGGTCGTTGCTGCATCATCAACAGCAACAGGTGCATCATTAATGGTATCGTTTACGGTAACAATTACCTGCGCCGTATCGGTGAGTTCACCATCGGAAATGACGTAGCTAAAAGTATCGGTACCTGAAAAACCTGTATTGGGCAGGTAAGTTACGGTTCCGTCGGGGTTGAGTAAGATAGTACCATTCGATGGTAAAACCGGTGTATCGGTAATAGCAAGCGGGTCGCCGTTGGGGTCGGTATCATTGTCCAGCACCGGAATGATAACCGGCGTATCGGCATTAGTCGTTGCTGCATCGTCAACGGCAACGGGCGGTTGGTTGGCGGGTTCCTGTACGTTAATTATCACCACACCAATATCGGTAAGTTGCCCGTCAGTAATCTGGTAGCTAAATGTGTCGGGGCCGGTATAACCCGGGTCGGGGTTGTAGGTAACTGTACCATCGGGGTTAATGAATACAAAACCATGTCCGGGCGGAGTATCAATGGCAACAATGCTAATGGTATCACCGTCGGGGTCGGTATCGTTGTTTAATACGGCAATTGTTACGGGCGTGTTGGGGGGGGGCGAAACAAAATCGTTGTTGGCTATTGGGGGTTGATTTACCGGCCCGCCGCCTACGGTAACAATTACAGTACCTAAGTCTGTAAGCAGTCCGTCTGTAATTTCGTAGGTAAAGGTGTCGGTGCCGGTAAATCCGGGGTTAGGTATGTAGGTAATGGTGCTGTCGGGGTTTAGGTAGGCAATGCCATTTGCAGGAGGTGTAACGGTGGTTACAACGCTTACCGTGTTGCCTTCGGGGTCGTAATCATTCAGCAGCACTTCAATATTTACGGGCGTTGTGGGGGCTGTAGAAACGGTATCTGTTACGGCTACCGGCGGTTGGTTGGGCAGTTCTTCAACAGTTACAACAACCACACCAATATCGGTCAGTTCACCGTCGGTAATTTGGTAAGAGAAGGTGTCGGTACCGGTAAATCCTGGGTCGGGGTTATAAGTAATGGTTCCGTCGGCGTTAATAAACACGAACCCATTACCGGGTGGGGTGTCAATGGCCACAATAGAAACGGTATCGCCGTTGGGGTCGGTATCGTTGTTAAGAACAGGAATGGTTACCGGGATGCCGGGTTCGGTAGCAGCAACATCGGGGTTGGCTACCGGGGGCGAGTTTTCGGGTATAACACCTTCCACAAAAACCACTACTTGTCCGGCATCGGTCAGTGCGCCGTCAGAAATAATATAGGTAAAGGTGTCGGTACCGGTAAATCCTGTGTTGGGGGTGTAGATAACGATTCCATCGGTGTTAATGATTGCTGTTCCGTTAAGAGGCGTTTCAAATATAGTTGTTACCGATAGTACATCGCCATCGGGGTCATAGTCATTTGAGAGTACAGCAATGGTTAGCGGGGTAGCGGGCGGCGTTGACACAAAGTCATCAACTGCCACCGGCGGGTTGTTGCCAGGTGCAGCGCCTTCCACAAAAAAGATGATAAGGGCGGTTGCGGTCAGTTCGCCATCTGAAATTTGATAGGTAAGCGTATCGTTACCCGTAAAGTTGGTATTGGGCAGATAGAGAATGGTTTGTCCGTCGGCCGAAATGGTGGCGGTTCCGTTGTTGGGTGCATTGGTAATAGCTACTATGGTAAGCGGGTCACCATCGGGGTCAAAATCATTGTCTAATGCGTGCGAGGTAACCGGCGTATTAATGGTAAGCAGGTGAAAATCGTTATTGGCTACCGGCGGGTTATTGGTTGCGCCTGCGGTTACATAAACGGTTACGGTAGCGGTATCGCACAAACCCTGGGCAGTGCTACAGACGAGGTAATCAAACACATCAACGCCTGTAAATCCCGGGTTGGGTGTATAGGTAACCGATATGTCGCTACCCGAAAAACTGTTAATTGCAATAGTGCCGTTTTCGGCCGGTTCAACAATGGAAATATCCATAAGTTGCCCTGTACTGAGAGGTGGCAGGCATGGCAGAGGCGGCAGGCAAAGCTGGTCGTTGGTTAACAGGTTAATGATAAGTGCGGTGTTTTGCGGGGTGGCCACTATATCATTGTTAGCCGTAATTTGCTGTTCCGATGCAGGCGGCAGTACGGTAATGGTTACTGGTGCGCTGTCGCAAAGTCCGTTATTGGTGCAAACAACATAAGTAAAGGTATCTGTTCCCGAAAAGCCCGGGTAGGGAACATAAGTAAGCCCGGTATCTTCGGTGCCGTTGTTTACCACGGTAACAGTTCCGTTGGCGGGCGGGTTGGGTATGGTAATGGTGGTAATAAGCGGGCTGGAAGTAATGGGAATACAAGCCGACGGGGTGGGTGAGCAAGTTGCGCAGTACACATCATTGGCCAGCACATTAAGGGCGGCGCTTCCGCCTGCGGGTATAGAGGTAAAGTTGGGATAAGCCGTTACACAGGCAGTTGCCGGGGTTAGCGAGCAGGAAATGGTGATCCAGGCAGTATCGGTAAGTCCGGTAGCATCGGCAACCACGTAGTAAAATTCATCTGTAATGCTGCCAAACAGGTAGGCGCTGCTGGGAATGTATAAGATGCTGTTGCCTGAAACTACGGAAGCTGCTCCGTAAATAGGGTTGCCCACGGCCACAATACCCGATAGATTGGCATTGGGGTCGGTATCGTTGTTTAAAACGGGCAACAGTACCTGTTCCGGGGTAAGCGTACCGTCTGCCGATACGCTGAACGGGCAGGGAATATTATCGTTTTGGGCAGAGGGCGGCAATTCGCCAACCGGAATAACATATACAATTACCAGCGCTGCATCGGTATTGCCGTTTGGGTCTGTAATTTGGTAGGTAATGGTATCGGTTCCGGTAAATCCGGTGTTGGGAGTATATAAAACCTGATTTCCGACAGTAGCGGCATTGCCGTTGGAAGGTTGCCCGATAACAGAAACTGCAAGCGGCGGCACACCGGCATCGTTGGCAAGTACATTTACCGCAATAGCCGTGTTCAGGGGCGTACTTACCACATCGTTTTGGGCGTTGGGGCAGGGCACGGTAATAATGGCATTTACCGTACTGCACAGCGAACTGCTTCCGCCGCCAGAGCAGGTATTGATATGCTGGTCGCATACTTCAATGTGCAGGGTATCTATACCAAAAAAGGCGGGCAGGGCTATGTATTGTATGCAGGTGTCATTAAGAATGGTAATGCCGCAATCAAACAAGGAGTGTACCTCTGTAATGCTAACCGGGTCGCCTTGCGCATCAGTGCTGCCAATACAGATGGTAATGGGCGATATTGGGTTGGAGCAGAGGTAAATATCGCTAAAATCGGGCGGAAGGTTGCCACCGCTACAGGCAGCAAACCCGAAATCGGCAAAAACAAAACTGCCTCCGCCTGATATGGTAATTTCGTATTGTGCAGGAGTGGTGAGGCTAAGCCCCGCAGGCACTGTCCAGCCGGGTACTTGTACCAGATATTGCCCGTCGGGCAGGGCAGAGAAAACATAATATCCGTCGGCATCGGTGGCAAGGGTTTGCAGCAAAGTGCCCGTGCTGTTATACAGTTGCACACTGATGCCCTGAAGTCCGGGTTCGCCCGGATTTTGGCTCCCGTCGGCATCGGTATCAGAAAAGGCAACACCGGCAATAAATCCCGAATTATCGTCGCAGAAGCCGGTTATTACTAAGGTGGCCGGTGCCGAAACAAGCCCGTTTACATCCCAAATCTGGTATTGAAATACATCTTGCCCCGAAAAAGCGCTGTTTACCGAATAGATAAGCGACAGCGAGTCGGGGCTTACACTCAGCGTACCCACATTGGCCGGGGTAAAAAAGATTTGATAAATGCCCTGTATAGGGGCTTCGGTGGGTAAATCGTTTGCCAGTACATTAATGCTTACACCTTCGGTTGGAGGACAAACGGCAACCGAGTCGGAGTTGGCAATGGGGAGCGATTCTACACAGTCAATAGCAGTCAGGGCGCTTGCCCGTCCCGATATTAAAAGTGCGCCGGCCAACAGGAGCAAAGAAAATAAAAAATTTAACCGCACTCCGAAACTTAAACAGACCTTTAACGTATAAGTAGAAGGCAGATTGTGGCTTGCAAGGCAGTTTAGCTTTGCAGAAGGGGGTAGTTTTGCATGGTAAGAATAGCCATTCATAATTTGGTGTTTGGATGAAAGGGTTTAGAATTGTTGTTCGGTTGTTTATGGCGACTGGTGCTTCTTCCTTATTTATTTCTGAACGGCCACTACAACTCCCTTTAAAATGAAAAGGCGGTACAGGTTTTGTATTTTGCCTGCCGCATAGTGCTGTTGCATACCTATGAACAGCCCTTTTTCCGGAAATTGCTTTTACTTGACCGACTCATCTTTTTGCCGGTGTTTGCCGGCGTATTACTGCCTTCTATTGCTGTTTTTCGCAAAACCGTAGCAGAAAGACAGGTGAAATGCTTTGCATCTGTGTAGAAACAAGGCACTATGTAAATGCGTATAAAAGTAGGCTTTTTTTTACAATTGCCACAAAAAAGTAAAATTTTTTTAGACTTTTAATTTGTGGCACAAAAATTGCTCTACTTTGTACAGAGTTGCAAACAGCATATTTTACTAAGTAAAGTAATTGTTCTTTTTTTCTTAATGCCTGAATGTATTAGAAACTTGAACAAAAAAATGCCTCGTTTTTCGCCTCAAATGTAATGATATTGTCAAAATATATTCATATTTTTAGTTCGCGTATTTTTCTTTCTTGACTATTTCTATCATTTCTTAACTCTTTTTTTGGCTTTAAAATGAACGGATTGAGCAAATACTACATCAAGAAGATAATTACATGTTTTGCCCTGGAAATCACGGCAACCGAAACATCAAAAAAATTAAGGATAAATCGCAATACCATTAACAAATATTACCGCATGATACGGGAGGCCATTGCCGATTATCAGGAGGTGCAGTTAAGAGCAGTAAGCTTGCACAATAACGATAAGAAATACTTTTTCGGATGGCATACCAATGAGGGGTTAATTTATACCCCGCAGGAAGATGCGCAAATGTTTTCGCTCACCATACACGTTGGTAAAGTGTATATAAAAATGGAAACAGTGAGTGAACTGAGAGACAATACAGAAATTACCTCAATAAAAAATGCCGGACCCGAACATATTTTTAATGCAGAAGTAGCCCAACAGGCTCCGCCCGGCAGTGCCTCTTTGGCCAAAGAAGTCCTGCCTGCCGATAAAGAGCGGCATATTAATGAGCCTGCTTTTAACTTTTTTCTGTATGCCAAGCAAAAACTCATCAAATTTTACGGGGTAAAAGAGGAATATACCTACCTGTATCTGAAAGAACTGGAGTTCAGATTTAACAATAACGGGCGCGATCTTTCAAAATTAGTGCTCAAAATTTTGCCGCACCACAGCCCGGAATGGAACAGAACCACCCGTAACCGCAAATAGTGGCAGACAATATACGTAAAAACAAATTTAATAGTTGTTTGGGATAATTTGGGATAGCCTTCCTGCTTACAGCACGGAAGGTTTTTTTATGCACTTAATGCTCAATCTGTGATTATATACCTCAATTACTTGGAGTGTAACCTAAGAGGATGCACAAAAAGCCCGTCACTAATGCTAAGTGTAGCAGAGTTTTACCTATTTCATTGCTTTTTTTTTGCGCATCTGAGGTTCTGTTGCATGGTGCAGCAGTTTTTCGGCAATTGGCACATCGGCCGGGGCCAATGGGTAATGCATCAATTCATGAGGCAATGCCCATGTAATAGCGGCATGGCTATGCAGGGTCATTTGCCCTTTAACAGGCATGGCATGAAATGCCAGCAGTATGATATTAATGTGGGGGTACTGATAGCCGGTTTCCATAAACAAACTGCCAATTTGGGTTTCAATACCCAATTCTTCCAACAGTTCGCGTTTAAGACAATCTTCAGGAGTTTCACCGGCTTCAATTTTACCCCCCGGAAATTCCCACAGCCCTGCCATACGGTCGTTTTCGGGGCGTTGTGCCAGTAATATTCGTCCGTTTTGCCACAGAATAGCGGCAGTTACCAATACAGGCTGCAGCATATTTAATGTATCAAAAAATTATCAGCCCTTTCGCACGGTGCGTTGTTCAATGCGTTTTTCGTAGTTTACACCCTGAAAGATACGCTGAACAAAAATACCGGGCGTATGTATTTCGTTGGGGTTTAGTTGGCCGGGCGGCACCAGTTCTTCTACTTCGGCAATGGTAATTTTACCTGCCATGGCCATCATGGGGTTAAAATTTCGGGCGGTGGCACGATATACCAGATTGCCAAGATAATCACCTTTCCATGCTTTTACAATGGCAAATTCGGCAGTAAGGGCTTGTTCCAATATGTACAGGCGGCCGTTAAACTCGCGCACGTCTTTGCCAATGGCCACTTCGGTTCCGTAGCCGGTGGCGGTATAAAAGGCCGGAATACCTGCTCCGCCGGCCCTTATGCGCTCTGCCAGCGTGCCCTGCGGTACTAAATCTACTTCCAACTCGCCCGAAAGCACCTGCCTTTCAAATTCGGCATTTTCGCCTACGTAGGAGGATATCATTTTTTTTATTTGCCGGGTTTTGAGTAAAAAACCCAGCCCGAAATTATCTACGCCGGCATTGTTTGAAATACAGGTTAGGTTGTTAATGCCTTTGCGAACCAAGGCTGCAATACAGTTTTCGGGAATGCCGCATAACCCAAAACCACCCAGCATAATGGTTGCACCCGACGGAATGTCGTGTATGGCTTCATCGGCATTTTGTACTATTTTGTTCATGATGTTTCTGTTTTTTCATTTCGGGCAGATAGCCGTTTTTCCGGCATGGCAAATATAAGGCTGTTTATGGCTTTATGTACACTTTTGCGGTAAAGGTTTGCCGGTTCTGTACAATTTTTGCAAAGTACAGTCCGGCAGGCAGTTGAGGCAGGTTAAGTATGGCTTCCTGCGAAGCAGGCGTTATGCAGCGGTACAGCAGTTGCCGCCCGGCAGGGTCGTATAGCCAGATATGGGCAGGTGTTTGCTGCCCCGATGTTTGCGGCCACTGTAAAACAAGCAAGTTGTTTGCCGGATTGGGGTATGCCAGTACCGGGTTTTGTTGCATGGCAGGCGCTGCAATGTTTATGGGAAAACCTTCGGAAAACCAATATAAACCGCCGTTATAAGTGCCAACCACCATATCTAAATATCCGTCGTTGTTTAAATCGGCAATGGCCGGGTTAGCGCGTATGCCTATATGAGTGCCAAGCAGGTCATCGGTAATTTTGGTAAACAGGCCGCCAGTGGCAATATTTTCTTCGATATTGTTGTAAACATGAATTTTACCACTTTCCGAACCGCAAAAGAGCATAAAACTTCCGTTGTAGTCAATAAGTTGCGGGGCAGAGTAGCCGGTTGGACTGCCTACTTCTTTTACATCTACGCCGCCAAAAAAACTGTTGGTGGGTGTGGCGGCATTAAAAACAGGGTTAGTTGGTGTGCCGTTGTTTTGGAAATAGCGCAATGCTCCGTTGTGATGCCCTATTATTAAATCAAGCAAGCCGTCTTTGTTTATATCAACTAATTGCGGGGTGCTGTATTGGAAAACATCCAATCCCTGAAACTGCTCCTGAAACAGGGTGAAGTTGGCCGTGCCATCGGGGTTGGGGTTGTTTTTAAAATAATGAATATACCCGTCTTTATCGCCAAGCAGCATATCCCGGTCGCCGTCGTTATCCAAATCGCCGAAAGTTGGGCGCAACCCTAAGCGCGGTATGGCAAATTGGGCGGCAATGTTTGAATAGTTATCGGAAACCAGTTCGAAGGCAGGTTGGGTGGGGGTTCCGGTGTTGCGATAAAGCGAGAGCGCTGTGCTGAAATCGCCTCCTTCGTCCATATACCCGAAGTTGGTGATGACCAAATCGAGCAGTCCGTCTGAATTATAATCAAAAAAGGCCGGGTTTGCCAGCCGGCTAACGTCAATCATGTTGTCTGCCATAAAGCGGTCGGTTATCCATTCAAACTGTTGGGTAGGGTTTCCGTTGTTGTGATAGAGCCATGCACAACGGTAGTGTTCAGACTGTGCTACGGTGTTGGGAGCTGCAATGAGATCTTTCAGTCCGTCGTTGTTTACATCTACACTAAACCCTGCCGGAAAGGTGGTAAGCAAAACCGGCGCATTGTATGAGGGGAACAGGGTATCCTGTGCAATCATATTGGCAGTTTGCAGGGTGCCGCCGTTGGTGGTCATTACAAAATTGGCATAAGAAATATCGCCCAAAATAAGTTCTTTGGCGCCATTGCTGGTTTCAGCGGGGTCAAGGTCAATGGCCAGGAGTGTAGAACCCGGGTGCAGTCCGCTTTTATCGGAATTGGAATGTTGATGGTTTCCGGCTAAGCCATCTAAACAGCTGGTTTCAAGAAAAAGTGAGGTATTGATGCCCGATTCGTAAAAATTACCCCAGCAATCTGTTTCCAGTTCTAATTGCAGGGTGCCGCAAGGCTGGCCGTTTTCTTCGGCTTTATTGCGGTAATATTTCACAAACCCGCCTGCCGAGCCAAATGAGAGCACATCAATATCGCCGTCGTTGTCCACATCGGTAATGGCGGGTATGTCGTAAATGGCAACATATACATTGGTTTCATCGGGCGGGAAGGTAAGTTGCGTGTCGAACAGGGTAAAGGTAAGGTGGTTTGTTTCGGTATATTGGCCGGTATAAACCATAATGCCGTCGCCGTTGGCAGAGGTAAATAAATCGGGTATTTGGTCGCAGTTAAAATCGAGCAGCAGCGCCCAGTTATGCAGTTGCGGGAAACCCGGTTCATATTCGGGCGCGTAGGTATAGTCTGTTTGGTTGGGTGTGCCGCCGTTGAGGAATGTAAGCAATATTTCGCCGCTTCGGTCAAATATAACCAAATCGGCAGTGCCGTCGTTGTTTATATCGGCTTCAGAAAACTGCGGATTGTTTAGCCCGCCCGTCCAGGCATACTGCAGCAGATTGCCGCCCGCAGTTACCGCAACATCGGTTTTGCGGTAAAATGGGTTTTGTGCCCTGGCGGGTAACAATAGTAGTACAAAAAGCGCAGCAATGAACAGGCGCATAAGGCAGGAGCAGTTTTAAGCGTTAAACAAAGTATATCAGAGGGTTAACAGGGTGTCTTCAATCATGGTTTCAATAGCCGATGTTTGAAACTCCAGTTCGCGCATTGCTTTTTGGTAGTTGCAAACAGGGTGTCTGATGAGCATGGACAGTTTTTCGGGAGTAAGTTGCGGTTCTTTACCTGTTACAGCCGATGCCATGCCCATAAAAAAGCAGGCAACCCGAAGCGCCCATGCAGGTGTAACTTTTTGGCTGAGCGGTTTACCTAACTTCTTTTGAATAAGGTTAAACACCTGTAAAAAAGTGGCATTTGGTCCGCCAAGCAGGTACCGATGCCCGTTTTGCCCCATATTGACGGCGTTGATATGTGCCTGTGCCACGTCTTTTACATGGCAAAACATGCCGCCGCCGGGCGGTATGCCGGGCACTTTGTTGTTTTTTACGGCTATAATAAGTTGTGCCCAATTGTTGGTATCGTACTTGCCCATAATTTTGCAGGGGTTCAGAATGATGGTTTCCAGGCCCTTTTCCATGCCTTTTAACACCTCCAACTCCGACAGGTATTTGGTGAGGGCGTAATTGCTGCCGCAGGTTAAGGCGTTAGAAGGCGTGTTTTCATCTATAACTACTCCTTCATGAATTCCGAAAGCCGAGTGCGATGAAGTATGAATGAATTTTTTTGCACCTTTAGCCAGAGCGGACTGCACCACATTTCCAGTACCGGTTACATTGTCTTCGTATTGCCGGGCATTGTATTTTTTCCATTGGCTGGTGTTGCCAGCCACATGAAAAACGGCATCAACGCCTTGTGGTATGGCTTGCATAACAGAAGGCAGGTTGGTAATGCTGCCCTGCGCCAACTGCACACCCGGAGCAATTTTTTTAAGTATTTCAATATTTGATTCAGGTCGGTGCAGGGCCGTTACTTGCCACCCCTGCCCAACGAGCAGTTCTGTCAGATTTAACCCCAAAAAGCCGGTGGCGCCGGTAATAAATGCGGTTTTTTCCATTATGAGATAAGCACTTTTTTAAAATAGGGCAACTATGTTGTTATGAAGGGTAGCGCAGTTCACCCTTTCCTATTTTTAAGACGTAAATGGCCTGTTTTTGGTGCAGTATTTCGCCAATTTCTCCGGTTAAAATGTGCATGAGTGTATGGTATTCGCCAAAAAGTTGGGTACTCATGCCGTTGGTTTCTACGGTAACATTGGGGTAATCGCGCAATTTTTCAATAAAGGCAATTACTTCCTGTTCATACTGTTGGTTGCCAAGCGGATAGTAACTTATTTCTATAGTTGCCTGCATAGTGAATAGAATGGGGTGAGCAGTTATGGTGTAGAGGTATGGCGTTGACGCCAATAAACATTCAGAACGGCAAAGATAACCAAATGCCTTGTATTAGGGAAATGAATTTGAGAAAAGCCGAAGAAATGCCTGCCGTTTGACGCCTGTTTGCCGGCGGGGCAATTATTTGGGCAATTTATTTGAGATTGGCGTTTTTTTTTAAGAATTTTGCACGCAAACATTTGCAAATGCACAAACTTACCACTGAAGGGCTTACCTTCGACGATGTGTTGCTGATACCCGGCTATTCGGAGGTATTGCCCAAGGACGTAACCGTAAATACCCTGCTTACTCCCTCCATTTTGTTAAACATACCCCTTTTGAGCGCCGGCATGGATACCGTTACCGAGTCGGAAATGGCTATAGCCATGGCCAGGCAAGGGGGCATTGGCATCATTCACAAAAACATGCCCGAAGAAGTACAGGCCGATGAGGTGGACCGCGTTAAACGTTCGCAGAACGTTGTTATTAACGAGCCGTTTCACCTTTCGCCGAGCCATTATGTGTATGAGGCCGATGAATTGATGGGGAAATACAAAATATCGGGCGTGCCGGTTACAGAAAACGGTAAATTAGTGGGCATTATTACCAACCGCGACATACGGTTTGAAACCGACCATTCCAAAACCATAGGTGAGGTAATGACTGCCCAAAACCTCATTACCGCACCCGTGGGAACCAATCTTGAACAGGCCAAGGATATTTTAATGCGCTACAAAATTGAAAAACTGCCACTGGTTGATGAAAACAATTTTTTGCGCGGTCTCATTACCATTAAAGACATTGAAAAAGCTATACGCTACCCCAATGCAGCTAAAGATGCAAAAGGGCGGCTGCTGGCCGGCGCTGCCGTGGGTACTACCCCCGATACTTTGGAACGGGTTACGGTACTGTACCATGCCGGCGCCGATGTAATTGTGGTAGATACTGCACATGGCCATTCAAAAGGGGTTTTGGATATGGTAAAGCTCATTAAAAAAACCTTCCCCGATTTGCAACTGATTGCCGGCAATGTGGCTACCGGCGAGGCAACTCTGGCTTTAATTAGAGCCGGCGCCGATGCCGTTAAGGTGGGTATAGGACCCGGCTCTATTTGTACTACGCGGGTAATTGCCGGTGTTGGTGTGCCGCAAATTACGGCCATTTACAACTGTGCAGAAGCAGCCAAACCTTATAATATACCAATTATTGCCGATGGAGGCATTAAATATTCGGGCGATATTGTGAAAGCCATTGCTGCAGGCGCTCACTCGTGCATGTTGGGCAGCTTGTTTGCCGGCTGTCAGGAAAGCCCCGGCGCTACCGAGTTGTACCATGGCCGCCGCTATAAGGTGTACCGCGGTATGGGGTCAATAGGCGCCATGAAGCGGGGCAGCAAAGACCGATATTTTCAGGAAGATGTGCAAAAATTGGTGCCCGAAGGTATTGAAGGCCGCGTGGCATACAAGGGTCCGCTTTCCGATACGGTTTTTCAGCTTATTGGCGGACTTAGGGCGGGCATGGGCTATTGCGGCACTGCCACTCTGGAAGAATTAAGACAAAACGGACGATTTATGCGCATAACCTCGGCCGGTTTGCGCGAAAGCCACCCGCACGATGTTCAAATTACCAAAGAATCACCCAATTACAGCGCCGAAATTATGTAAGACTGCCATGCCATTGTTTACTCAACCATGGCAGGCAGAATTTCGGGCATAGGTTTTCGGGCAATTTTAGATTTTAGCCAGGTATGAATTTCAAACCAGCCCAACAGGTGTTGCTGCGGGTTTTGTTGCAGCAGTTCTTCCAGTTCCCGGTCAAAGTTTATAAAGCAATTTTGCAGGGCTTTTTTGTCAAACTCGTTGGTGGTGGCCAGTTTTTTAAAATTGGTAAGCAGGGTGCGCTCAAAAAGGTCTAAATCATCGGCATTTTTAAGACTCCTGTAAGCCGACCTGTGGAGATTTTCCAGAATATCCTGGTTGCTCAGTTCATAATGAATGGCCAATTGCAGAATTTGGGCGGTTTGGCGCACTTCTTTTCGGGCATCGGCTCTGGGGTGGTACAATATTTCATTCAGCCAGGTAAGGGCATCGGCAAACTGGTGGGCAAAAAAGTACAGCAGGGTTATGTTGTAGTAGATGGTTAGCAGGCGCGAGGTGTGTATCTGTTCTTTAAACTCGTTTAATTGTGCAAACCGTTGCTCCATGGCTTTTACCCCGTCTTGTATGGCAAAGGTATTGAGGTAATAGAGCAGTTGGTGGTAAAAGGAGATGTGAAATATTTTAATTTCAGTGGGTAAGTCGGAGGAAGCAAGGGCATTAATTTTTTCGAGGGTAGGGGGGTAGTCGGCAAATTGTTTATAGGCGTGGCAACTGTTCAGGAAATTGCACAGGGCTTTCCGGTATTCGTGTTTCAGTTCGCGACGTATATCGTCATTGCTTTCCCAAAGGGCAATAAGGCGTTTGTGGTGGAGGTACATTTGTTCAAAATTGCCGGTGCGCCAGTGGTAAAAACTCCATATTTCGTGGTAGTGGAGTTTGGCTTGCAGGGTAAGGGCGTTATCTTCGGTTTGGAGCATGGGGTTTTGCAGCAGTTGCTCCATTTCGGCAACAGCCTGCATATCTTTAGCCCTTATGCGTACTTTAAGCGAAACCAGCAGGCGGTCGTGCAGTTGTTTAAACAAGGCGTTGTTTTGCAGCAGGGCAAGCGCGCGGGTTTCTTCTTCTATAATATCTTCTAATTGGGCGGTAATGTTTTTATCGGTTTGGTCTAAGAGCAGGCGGCGTTCCCATTGCAGCAGATGCAGGGAATATTGCGGCATTTCGTAGTCGAGTGCCATTTTTTTCAGCCGTTTCAGGTCTTTTTCCATTTGCGGGTAAATGCCTTTACGGTACAGCACGGTAAGGTGGTTAAGCGCCTGCCTGAAATCAAACTCAACAGTGCTGTCTTTTCCGCCGGCTAAGTAGCTGCACAGGCTGTCTAATATTTTGTTTCGCAGCACATTTTTGGTAAAGGTAAGCTGCGCCACAAATTTTTCTTTCCTGAATTTCTTTTTGATGGCTTCTTCGTCGTATTCGGGTTGTTTGTCAATGGCATCAAACAGCAGGAGGTAATTGGTGGCTTCGCTGCCCGATGTATGGGTTTGGGCATATAATTTAAAGTACCGCTTTTCGGCGGCATTAAGAGACTTTACCAAACTGAACAGATCATCTGTTGCCATACCTTAGGGGGAGTTGCAGAGCAAAAATACAAATTTTCGGGCAATTTTCACTTTTTTTCAAATCGCAGACACCTTGTGTTGTAATTTCTGAAACCCTTTTCCACAAAGCATTACAGTATCAAAAAGTGCCTCAGAAACCTATGTTTTGAAAAAAGCTGGTTTCCGGGGCAAGGGCAGCGCCTGTACTTTTGCATCATCAACAACAACAAAACACAACAAACAAACAAAACAACAAAACAACATTATTAACCAACCCCAAAACAAACAATCATCATGAAAGCACAAAGCAACAACCCCGCCGCACTTGCCACAGTAAGCAACCAAAGTTTAGTTCAAAACCAAAAACAAAATCAATTAACCAATTCTTTAATCCCAAAATCAATGTTCAACATGAAAGCACAAAGCATTTTTTCTGCCCGCCATTTCTTTATGGCATTTGTAATTACCTTTTTTGGTATGCTGTTTTCTCAGAATTCGTTTGCCGTTGAAACCATTTGCAAACGCACCATGTGTGGTCACACCTATAACGATGCCACCGACAAGCCCAACGTATTAACCGGCGAAACCCAAACCATTCGCGTATTCGTAAAATTCGGCGATTTGGTTGGCGCTGCCAGCGCAGGTGTAAGCGGAGTATCGGCCACCATTGGCGCAAAACACTCGGGCGGAATTGGCGATTTCAGCGGCTGCGCCACCTGGGTAGATGTAAACATCAGCGTAAGCAGCAGTGCGGCAGAGCAAAACGGCGTTACCATCTCCCTCTTCGGGGTTGCCAACACCCTTACCTGCTCGTTTAAAATAGACATTCGCAAAAAAGCCTCTATCAGCGGCATCAGCATTAAAGAAAACGGCGCTACGCCCTCGTTCCTGGTATCGGGCAGAACCTACCAGCTTACCATTACCGGCACCAATGTAAACGACCTGTATGTTGACGACACCCGCGTAGAAAGCGCAACCGCCACCGCAGGCGCTACCAGCTCCAGCAAAACGTTTAACACCGTGTTTTCCACTTCATCGCAGGTAAACCTTACTTCCATCAGGTTTGAAGAAAATGAAACATTCTGCCACCACGACATCAGCAAAAGCATTTCCTCAATAGTACTGCACCCGCGCCCCGATGTTTTACCCGATGGCTTAACCGGTAAATACAGCGTTGACGGCGCAGCTTCCTGCGGAGGTTCTTTGGGTAAAGTTACCAGCGACAACGCCACCCTTACTACTGTAAAAATCGCTATAGGCACACCCGGTACCAGTCAGGCAGTAGTGGTAAAAGAAATTACCTGGCCCAGCGTACAGTGGAAAGTTAAAAATTCAGGCGGTCCCATAAGCGGCACCTTTAAAGTACAACTAAAAAGCGGCAACACCGTATTGCAGGAACAAACCATTAACGGAATGAACGCAGGCGAAACCAAAACCTTTACCTATACCCGCCCGAAATCTAAAAAGAAACTCATGCGCTCACTCTCTTGCAACAGCGGCAACGATGTTCACGCTCATCAGGATAACGCCACCAACCCCGAATATAACTGGGCAGACCCATCAACCTTTACCATTGCCACCGACACGCAAAACACCGTAAGCGAAAGCAACGAAACCAACAACAACAAAGGTTTTTAACCATAACGCCTTTGACTGCACAACCTGACCACTAAATGAAAAAGGCGGGTATTGCCAAAATACAGTACCCGCCTTTTCTTTTTCAATAAAAAGCCTTGTTTCAGTTTTGATATGAATTTTGATGAAATTTCAAATTTTAGTTTAACTCCAGAATTCAAATTTTTAATCCGATTTTTTTTACATAATAACAGGCATCTTTTAAGGGCTTACCCGATAACAATAATAAACCTAAACTTTCAACCGGTCTTGCTTCATTTAAACATCAGAAATCTACATAAAACCTGTAAACCAGCTTCTTACAATTGTTTAGTTAATCTTCTGTGTGTTGTGCAACTTCCTTAAAAAAATTCCCGAACCGGCTTTGTCAAAGTATCAACATTAAACATTCTTAACCCCATAAATAACAGTATTATGAAAACGTTCATTTTTGCACTTGCAGCAGCAGTTATTTTTAGCCTTCAGTTTACAAATGCCCAAAACGGGCCGCTCCCCATACCCGGTCAATACATGGTTTTATTAACCCCCAAAGCCGCAAAACCCGTAATAGAACAGCAAAAAAACAGCATAGACCGCAAACAGA
This sequence comes from Sphingobacteriales bacterium TSM_CSS, assembly GCA_002212985.1. GTDB lineage: Bacteria > Bacteroidota > Bacteroidia > Chitinophagales > UBA2359 > UBA2359. The sequence goes on along the minus strand of NBMY01000100.1, from coordinate 50,572 downwards.
AAGAACAACTCAACCGGCTGGTACGGCAGGCCAATTTAAGTAAGGTAAAAGACGTGGCCGCTAAAGCAAAATTAAATACCGCAGCCGTTATTGCCGAGTATGCCGACGTTGTAGTGGGCTTTACCGCAAAACTAACCAATGCCGAAGTAACCCGCCTCAAAGCCAATCCCGATGTTGCCGGCGTTTACCCCGATTATAGGATACAATTGGAGGCAAACAGCATAACCCCCGAATGTATGCCCGAAGCAGCCTTTAGGGCACAAACCACTACCTGCGCCATTACCAAAGCAGGTGGCCCCGTAAACGGAGCCGGTAAACCCACCTGGATTTGGATTTTAGATACCGGCATAGACCTTACCCACCCCGATTTGAATGTGCAAACCGATGCCACTTATGCCAAGTCTTTTATAAGCGGGCAAACCGTAAACGACGGACATGGGCACGGAACCCATGTAGCCGGCATTGCCGCCGCCAAAAACAACACTATTGGCGTGGTGGGCGTATCATCGGGCGCTACGGTGGTGCCGGTTAAGGTGCTGGCAAATTCGGGTTCGGGGTCGTTTACCCAAATTTTGCAGGGCGTAAACCATGTGGCACAGTACGATATTGCCGGCGATGTGGTAAACATGAGCCTTGGTTCTTACCCCGTTCTTAACTGCGAAAATGCCAACCCGGCCCTGCGCGATGCCATAAGGGCTTTGGGCAATGCCGGCACTTTTGTGGTAATTGCCGCCGGCAACGATGCCGGCAACGCCAACCTTAGCATACCCGGCTGCATTAACGGTACCAAAATTTATACGGTTGGCTCCATTACCTGTTCTAATACCTGCTCATCGTTTTCAAACTGGGGCACACCTGCCGTTGATTGGGTAGCTGTTGGGTCCGATGTGTATTCAACCTACAAAGGCGGCGCTTATGCCACCATGTCGGGTACTTCTATGGCGGCGCCGGTAGTGGCGGGCATTATTCATTCCAAAACAGGAGCGCCCGTAAGTGCAGGCAATGTAATTTGTGGAGGAACCAGCAATAAAATTGCTAAAAGGTAAAGCCCTTTGCAGAAAAGGGCGGCGGCAATACTTCATACGTTAATATACAGCCCTTGCCCCGCCGCCCTGTTTTTACCCCGAAGCACCCCTGCAGTTTTTTACATCGGGCTATGGGTTTCAACAGAAATTGCTTTATTTCTGCTTTTTTACCGTCTGAATCCGTGTATCGGAACTTAATTGCAAATAGTTCATTATCAATAAGTTACATTGGGTTTTTGCACTCAGAAAGCTATGTTTCGGAAAAAGATGGTTTTCTGCGCAGCCAAGGCGCCGGTATCTTTGCCTCATCAAACAAACAAAAACAAATTCACAACCCCTTAAAAAGTAAAAACAATGAAACAGGTTCTTTTTCTTCTTGCAGCAGTTTGTATGGGTTTGGCAATGGTAAATGCTCAAACCGCCGGATTTGAAGGCAACTATGTAATGAATGCAAACGGGCAAACTGCCACCCTCCAAATTGCCCCTTACGAAGGTGGTATAGCCGGACAATTGACAATAGGCGCCGAGTCGGCAACTTTGCTTGGCACGGTAAGCGGCAAACAATCGGAAGGCTTAATTCAAGACAACGGCAACGGACAAATGAGCGCCTACACCGCCATCGTTAGCGGCAACCGCTTAGACCTTACCCTTTTAATTGTTGACCCCAATACGTATCAAACCACGCCGGTAACGCTTAATTTTACCCGCGGCAGCGCGGCCGCTTTGCAGCAAACCACAGCTGCTGCGCCGGCAAGGCAAACTACATCGGGCAGTGGCGGAATAGGCGGCTCTAATTCGGCAGTAGCCAAAGAATGGAAAAATTTGTTATCAAATACGCGCCTTACCTATATGGACTCTTACAGTTCGGGCTACGGCAGCAACTACGGCGGCTACTCGGTTGAGCGCAAAATTGAATTGTGCAGCAGGGGCTTTTTTACCTACAACGGCACCAGCAATTTTAGCGTAGATGCACCGGCAGCCAGCGGCTACAGCTACGGCAACAACAACGGCGATGGCAGTTGGTCTGTTATTGACAACGGCAACGGCAGCGCCATACTGCAACTTAACTTTAACGACGGCAGCGCCGCACAATACAACCTGGGCTACCAAAACGGTAAAACCTACCTCAATGGCGAACGCTGGTTTAGAACCACTGCCGCCGACGGTGGCGAGTATGCCCCGGTAAGCTGCAACTAAATACATGTAAACCCTAAAGCCTCAAAACCGTGTTTACCGCATAAAAAATATGCATTGTTTTTTGGGGTTATCAACAGCGAGGACAGGTTACAGTCCTGTCCTCCTTTTTACCCCCAACATCGGGAATTTTTTTTCCCGCTTTTTTCACCACATTCCGCCACTTCAAAATTAAAATTGTCATGAAAACCATATTTCGCTTTAGAATATTAGCCTTAGCCGCAATTTGCAGTATATTTGTTTTGGTAAATGAACCCTGTATCATGGCGCAACCCAATTTGAAAAACAAAGATTTGAAACCGGTAACCAAGTCCGACTTGTTGAAACTGAAACCGGTAAAGCTGCCGGCATTTTTGCCCGATATTGCTGTTACGGCATTGCAGGCACAGGCAGCAGTGCGTTTATACAACGGCAGCTATGCCATACCGCTCAATATTACCGTTCAAAATACAGGGCAAACCCCAACCGGCAATTTTCCCATGTCGTTCAGCATTAGTTGCACTGCCGGTTATGATTGCCACGAAATGCAGCGTTTCGGCGCATTTCCGGCAAACTCGGGCGTGGTTTCGGGAAATAGTACGGCTTCCTGTGCCGATGTGCCTACTTTACCGGCCGGCGGGCAAATACATTTTTGCACCCAAATTACCCTGTCTGCCGATAATTACAACTGGTTAACCACGCAAAACAACCGCCAATACTATTTAACCATTTATGCCGATAACTGCCGCACCAATACCGGCAACAGCAGCACCGTAGAAGAAAGAAACGAAAGCAACAACATTTTTTCGCAAACCTGCACCCTATAAATTAAACTATTGCCGGTTCAATTTGTCAAAATAGCTTTGCTTCGGGTTTTTAAAATTTGATAATAATATTACTTATTGCTTCATTTTCGTCGTTCCAATCCATCAATTTTCATTACTTCTCCAAAACACAACTTCCTATGAAAAAGTTAACAGTTCTTGCTTTGTTTGTCTTTGGTATGATGTGTATATTGCAGCAGGCCAACGCCCAAATAGCTAATACACTTTCAGAATTTACCGTAAAAGAACAAAATTTAATAAAAGAAGTATGCCCGATTTGTACAGACGGTGCCCTTATTGTAGATGACAAAGGCAACTGTTGCTGCCTTAAAAAAGACGGAACCACTAACTGTAATTCTATAAACGTTAGTTCCAATGACCCCATTTTAGACAAGCAGGCATTGCAACAATTAGGTATAGGCGCAGTTGACCCCTGCGATGACCAAGGCGCCTGTTTGATTACCAAACAACTCAAAAAAAACAAGATTGCCTTTAGCCGCGTTGTATTGGTGACACCGGCAATGGTAAAATTTCTGAAAAAAACATTTAAATAGCATTTCTAAATTATAGTTCTCTCCGAACAGAATCGGTGTTTAAACGTTAAAAACGGGTAAAAGCAAGCAAATACAATGCTTTTACCCGTTTTTCTGTTAATTTTGTTTGGCTGAATAAGTTTTTACCTGCACAAACTCACTTTTTTGTACAAACTGTATGATTTAATACCTGTTTTGGGTTAAGTTTTACGCCATTCGTGTTTCTATGAAAATAAAAATTACCCTGCTTACTTTGCTGTTTTTAACATGGGCATTTTACGACAGCTCCGAATTTATAAGCGGAAGCAGCAGCACGCCTCCTGCCAACATGACCGGCGCACCCGGAACTACCAATGCCTGCACCTCCTGCCACAGCCCGGGCACGGGCGGCAGCGGCGCGGTGGTTGTTAGTTTTAATGGCGGGGTAAACCAATATATTGCAGGGCAAACCTACAGCATGTCGGTTACGGTAAGCCAAACAGGGCAAAAAAGATGGGGTTTTTCTATGGTTGCCCGAAACAGCGCCAACCAAAACGTTGGTATATGGGTGCCAACCAACACCGACTCAAAGGTTTACTCAAGCAGCACCCATATAGGGCATAAAAACGCTCCCAACAATGTGCCCGACACTTATACCTTTAATTTTAGCTGGATAGCGCCAGCCACAGCAGGAACCGGCAATGTTACCTTTTATGCAGTGGGAAATGCCGCCAATGGCAACAACAACTCTACCGGCGATTATATTTATTACCATACGCTTGCCATTACAGAAGTAGTGCCGCAGCCAACTGCACAATTAAGGGTGCTGTTGCAGGGAGCCATGGAAACAGATACCACCATGAAAACCTACCTTAACACAGGCGGCTTTTTACCTCAGCAACAACCTTTTAACACACCGCCCTGGAATTATAGCGGCACTGAGGAGGTGCAAAATTTTCCCGACAATGCCACCGATTGGGTATTGCTGGAAGCTCGCAATGCCACCAACGATACCATAATTGTTTCCCGAAAAGCGGCTTTACTCCTAAGCAACGGACTTTTGCAAGATGTCGGCGGCAGTGCCGGCGTAACCTTTACCGGCATTGCTGCCGGAGCCTACTACATAGCCGTAAAACACCGGAATCATTTACCCATTATTACCCAAACGCCCATAACATTACCTATCGGCAGCGATACCCCTTTCAATTTAACCGATGCTGCCAACGTGCGTTACGGCAACAGCCAGCTAATAGCCCTTAGCAATAATTGGGGGGTAATGCCCTGTGGCGATTTTGACCATAACGGCATCATTTCCTATGCCGATTATAATCAATGGAAGTCAGCCATCAGCATTTTACCCGCTTATAAACCCGAAGATGCAAACTTCGACGGGCAGGTAAACTTATCCGATTTTGCCACTTTCAGAACCAACATCGGAAGGCTGGTACCGCAGTTGCTTCGCTAATTCTTTGCTCATTTTGCTGCTTAATACTTGACTACCTGCTCCACCCGGAAAGGGGGTAAAACCGTTCTAAAAAAGATTTAAAGAATTATGGACTATTGTAAAATTTAATGTAACTTTGCAAAAGCACTTATTTTTGTCAGTTTAATGTAAAAATTGTAAATTTGGTAAAAAAATTGTAAAAAGTATAGTCTATCTATATTGTTATGACTATTTTTGTACAAGGACTCCTTTTCAAGTAAATATTTTTTTAATATGAAACAAATGCTACTCTTTCTGTTGCTGATATTGGGGCTTGTTTACAGTCAGCAAAGTGCATTTGCCGACAATGGCTCTAACAGTGTGACGGTTAACTTCTATTCGGAAAAACTAAACGTAGAATATGACCCCGATATTCATATTGAGATGGTAAAAGACCTTACCGAAACTAATTTCTACCGCTTCTACACAAATTTATCAGAAACCAACTACCATATAATATTGGGCAACCTGTTTTACTATAAACAAACAATGGCTCTTAACGACTGGCTCTACTACCTCCTTATTTGCCAAACGTCTAATGCCCTTTTTCCAAACGAAAGCGAAACCTACCGCACCCTTTTTAACTGGTTTATTCTCAGTAAGTCGGGCTACCGTGTACAACTCAATTATTCGCCGCAAGAGGTAACCATTTCTGTTTATTCAGATGATGAAGTGTTTGAACTGCCGATATCGCCCGAAAGTAAAGGTTGGTTCGTAGATATTTCAGCCGCCCTTAAAAAACAAACCGATAACAAGTACATAAGCCGCAACACCCGCATTATTTTCAACAACCTGTCATCTGGAGTGCCTTTTTCATTTAAAATGAAACAATTGCCCAAATTCAACTCTCCCGATATTGTTACCAGACACCTGCCTTTTATACACGATAACCAAAGCTACTCTTTTGATGTAAAAATTAACAAGAGTTTCTTATATACAAGGTGGTGCTACCCGCAAATGTCATATAAAAACTTGTCCGATATTCCGCTATCCGAAGAAGCATATAGTTCTCTCATTCCTGCCTTTAAACAATTATTGCGCAACAAAACCAATAACGATGCACTGCGCCTGATTTTAAGTTTTACGCGCTCGGCATTTACCTACAAATCCGATCAGGAAGCATATAATATACCCAATCTGGCATTTTGTCCTGAAGAAACACTTTTTTATACCAATTCCGATTGCGAAGACCGGGCTGTTTTGTTTAAATACTTAGTGCAACAACTCTTGCCATATGATGTGATATTGGTCAATTTTAATGATGAACACGTAAGTTGTGCCGTAGCCTTGCCTCAGGTAACTGGCAAACCTATTCTCTACAAAAACAAGGAATACACCATCTGCGAACCTACCGGCCCTGCCACCCATCTCAAACTCGGCGATTATCCTGTTGGTTTTGAAGATGCTGCTTACACCATTATTGATAAATAACCGCCGTTTGTCAGTAACCCCAAAAAATGGCAGCCACAGGCAGGCAATAATATTTGAGGTACTTGCTTGGAAATGGGCGAAACTTTCTTATTGATGAAAGGTTATTTTTGCCCGAATCGCTCCGGTTTTACCGGTAATACCTCTATGATTGTAGTCAACCTTAACAGCACAAAAGCATTATGAACAAACGGGAAATAACGGAGAAAATGGGTTATTGTAAGTAGTTGCAACCGTTACTTGTCAGTTCCGAGTATTTAGGGTATCTGGAGTGCTTGTTTTATAAGGATATTCGCTTAAGAAACAACATTTGGTTATGAGAATAAGTAACCCTATTTTTTTGAATGCTTTTCCCAATTTAATGCCGACTTTGCGAACTTGTATATACCTCTATAAGCGAAGGATATTAAATTGGTTCGTTATAAGAGCAAATTTTAACCGCCTGAAGATTGGGGTGTTGGGGGTAAAAAGAAAGGGCGCAGTAGAAAAACTGCACCCTTTCTTGCAAAACATACTAATTAAGCCCGCGGTTTATTTAGGTAGTCGTATTTCATGAGTTTCGCCATCGGGCGTGGTAAGAATGGCAAAGCGGTTGCAGTCGCCATCGCCAAAGTCAAGTGTAGAAACTTCGCCGTTGCGGGTAATTTCTTTCACCCCGCTAACTATCCAACGGCAGTTGTGGCGTTTAATGAGTTGCTCGGTAATGACACAGGTATAAGCAACCCCGTTTTTATTTACGCCGCTGCTGTTGCCGGTAATGGCAACCACATCATCCCAACGGCCGGGCGTATTGGCGCCTTCAATTACGGTAACGGTATGGGTAGCTTCGCGGGTAGCGGTAGTGCCGTCGGGAAGGGTAATAGCGCCGCCGGTTAATGTATGGGTAAAAGTAGGGTTGCCATTTTCATTGGGTCCGTTGTTAACCACGGTATAAGTTCCTTCAATTTGAATGCCGTTTACAAAATAATTTACAAAGGTTTTGGTTCGGGTAGCACCAACGTTTTGCATGGAGTCTGAAACGGTAATAACAATTTGCCCTGAACGGGTTCGCCCGCCTTCTCCAACACATTCGGTACCAAAGTCAATGGTAATGGTATTGGGAAATGTGCCGGCAGGGGCGGTAGTGGTAATGGTAGGGCATTCGTCTGATGTTTTACCGCTTCCAAGGAATGACTCGGCATATACATCAGAAATGTCATCGGCATCGGTAAACAAGTCTTCGCCGGTACCTTCGTTATCGGCGGTAATAATTGCCTGTTCGTTAAGATTGGTTTCTTCTTTCTGGCAGGCGGTAAAACTAAAGGACAACGCCATTAAAACAATAACTGCGGCAGGAACAAGATGATTTTTCATGGTAAGCATAAAAATTAAAATTTTAAAAGTTGACAGAATTTGTTATTGACTGATTGTGAGTAAAATAAGTTTACTTGCGCAATGAACTTATGGCGGTTAGACACCAACAAGGTTATCCTTATTCCACGCCCTACATTTTTTTCGTTTTATTAACCATTTTTTCTCCAATCCTGCAATTGGCAAATAGGTTCGGTTGTAAGTAACAGCATTGTTGGCATAACAACATCGGGAAAAACTAAAATACCCTTTCTGTTGTTCAACATTTTTACCCCCGATACAGATTGTTATCTTTGCGGCACAATAGTGCAAAGCAAACCATGTATTTTTAAAAAAGCAAAAAACAAAGAAATGAAATACGATGTAACGGTAATTGGCTCGGGCCCCGGTGGTTATGTAGCAGCCATACGATGTGCGCAATTAGGCATGAAAACGGCTATTGTTGAAAAATACCCAACCTTGGGCGGCACCTGCCTCAATGTGGGTTGTATTCCTTCCAAGGCTTTGTTAGACAGTACCGAGCATTACCACAATGCCCTGCATAATTTTAAAGCACACGGTATCAATATAGACGGCGCTTTAAAGGTTGATTTTGAGCAAATGCTTAAACGCAAAGATCAGGTGGTAAAACAAACCTGCGACGGCGTGAGTTTTCTGATGAAAAAAAACAAGATTGATGTATTTACCGGACATGGCTCTTTCATAGATAAAAACACCATTAAAATTGCAAAACCCGATGGCAGCGCTCAAACCATAGAAACCGGTAAAACCATTATTGCCACAGGCTCAAAACCAGCAACCCTGCCCTTTATAACCATAGACAAACAGCGCATAATAACCTCTACCGAAGCGCTTAAACTGCCCGAAATACCGCAAAGCATGATAGTTATTGGCGGCGGGGTTATTGGCTGCGAGTTGGGTTCGGTGTATGCCCGATTGGGCACCAAAGTAACTGTTGTAGAATATTTATACCGCCTTATTGCCGGCATGGATGCCGACCTTGGGCACGAACTGGAAAAAGTGCTCAAAAAAACAGGCATTCAGTTTTACCTCAACACCGGCGTAACTGCCGTTTCGAATGAAGGAAACATGGTAAAAGTTACTGCCCGAAACCATAAAACCAATACCGATGTTACCCTCGAAGCACAATATTGCCTGGTAGCCATTGGCCGCCGCCCTTATACCGATAAACTGGGGCTTGAAAACGTGGGTATAACCACCAACAAACGCGGGCAAATTGTGGTAAACAAGCATTTAGAAACCGAAGCGCCCGGTATTTATGCCATTGGCGATGTGATTGAAGGCGCTATGCTGGCACATAAAGCCGAAGAGGAGGGCATTTTTGTAGCCGAAACCATAGCCGGACAAAAGCCCCATATTAACTACCTGCTCATTCCGGGGGTAGTATATACCTGGCCCGAAGCAGCCGGCGTTGGCTACACCGAAGAACAGTTAAAAGAACAGGGAACTGCCTATAAAACGGGTAAATTTCCGTTTAAAGCAAGCGGGCGCGCACGTGCCAGCATGGATACCGATGGATTTATAAAAGTATTGGCCAATGCCATTACCGATGAAATATTGGGTGTACACATGATTGGACCCCGAATTGCCGATTTAATTGCCGAAGCCGTAGTTGCTATGGAATACCGCGCTGCCGCCGAAGACATTGGCCGCATAAGCCACGCCCACCCCACCTTTACCGAATCTTTTAAAGAAGCCTGCTTAGCCGCTACAGGCAACCGGGCCTTGCATATTTAAAGCTCTGCAAAGCAATAAGCCCATGCCCGGGCTACAATAAATACAGCAACGGCTGTATATCGGGTTGAAGGGGTTGTGAGGGGTAATAAACCCGCTCCAGATACAAGCCTGATGGCGGGGCCGTATAAGTAGCCGGTTCGCGCGAGAGGCGGGTAAAAAAATCGGATACCTGTTGTACCGATAACCTGCCGCGTCCAACCTCTACCAACACACCCACCATTCGACGCACCATTTTCCATAAAAAATGTGAGCCGGTTATGTGTATCAACAAGGAATTTCGGTATTCGTGCAGCGTAACCCAATGCACTTCTACCATGGTTGAGGGTTGTTCGGGGCTGTTGTCGGTAAAAGAACGGTAGTCTTTAAAACCTTCCATAAGTTGGGCGGCGCTGTCCATAGCTTCGGTATCAAGGTGGTCTTTAACCCACCATACCAGTTTTTTGCCAAAAGCGGTGCGTCGTTTGGCAATATGGTACAGGTAACTTCGGGCAACGGCATCGTGGCGGGCATGAAACTGCGGGTGTGTCTTTTCAACTTGCAGTATGGCAATATCTGCCGGAAGCAGGTCGTTCAGCCTGTAGCGGATTTGGAGCGGGGGTAATGTTGTGTTTACCTCTAAGTGGGCCACCTGTTGCAGGGCATGTACGCCGGCATCGGTGCGGCCGGCGCCGTAAACGGTTAGCTGTGTGGTATTAAACAATTGCCGCCCGGCTTGTACTAGTTCGCCCTGTATGCTTCGCGAGCCATCGGTTTGTGTTTGCCAGCCGGCATAGCGCGTACCTTCGTATTCCAGGGTTAGTTTAAAACGGGGCATAACATGAAATTTTGGGTTTCGGCTTCAAACAAGCCGGCTTAGTTGCAAAAGTAAAAAACAACGTAACTATTTAGGTACTCTTAATTGATTGATAATCAACGCTTTGTAAAATTTTTTGTTGTCGAAATTATTAAAAACCAAGCACATTTTCGTTTTTCTGTTGCGAATCTTTCAACAAAAATACTGTTTTTTTAAACAGAAAGCATCGAAATGTTCATTTAAATGCAAAATTATCAAAAACGGCACCTAAATAGTTACAAAACAACAAACAAATTGTACAATTTTTGGCTGCGGGATTGGTTTGTTTACCGGTTTACCGTTACCTGTGCGGTTCCGGCGGAGGGGCCACTCCAAAGTACGGTAATGGTGTTGGTTCCCTGGCCGGCGGTTATAGTACCCCCGCTAACACTCCAATTGTAGGTAGCACCGGTAAGGCAGGGTGCAGTGTAGAAGGACGATTGGTTTTGGCATATTGTGGCTGTGCCATATACGGGTAAATTGGTAAGGCAGGTATAGGTAGTAACTGTTTCGCTTATTGTAACATGACCCGAACCCGGACCCGTATTGCCTGCTACCAGAACACCGTAATATTCGGGTCCTATGACGTATGGAAAGGCCGAGTTTCCGGCGGCATCAATGGTAACAAAATAAGCGTAGGTGCCATTCGGGTAATCGGGGGTAATACAAAAACGGCCATTATATTGGTCCAAATCGCCCAATCCGCTTATATATTCAAAATCTTGCAGGTAGTAGCCCAACGGATAAGTGGCATTTACCGGTGGCCCGTATTGTGCGGGGCTTAGTACAGTGCCGTTGGCCAGTGTAGTTCGGGTGGTTATGTTTCGCAACTGGTAGCTGCTGCGCATACGCGTTATGTCGCCGGTTCCGTTGGTATTGGCATAGGCATAGGGGCCGTAAATGGGGTAGCCATCAAAAGCATATCCCAATATAGGCGAGTGTTTGGTGGGGTCGGCGGTATAGAGGCAAGACGGGTTTTGGTGGTGGTGATACTCTGAGTTGGGGGCTGGGTGACCTTTGCAGGCGTCAAAACTGCCGGCTTCTACATATACAGCATTTTGATACCAAATGTTTTGATTGTTATACGAAAAAGCATCTTTTGGATTGTAAATAGTTACACCGCTTACCCATAACCCGATATGCCCCAGCGGGGTAGCTGTTTTAGTGCCGGTTTGCACCTGCGGATTTCGGGCAATTTTAAAAACAAAGTTTTGATTGGCGGCAGTATTGGGGTTGCCCGGCCAAGGTCCTATGGTATAAGAAGGTATGTTGGTGCTGTTTACATATACGTAATTGGCAGAGTAGCGCACCTGTTGCACATTGGCAGCTATACCGTTAAAACCGGTTACGCCGGAACTTTGCCACCAACTGTATAAATCGGGGGTGGCGGTTTGGGCATGTGCATATAAGGTGGGTATAAGGCACAGCAGGGCAAGCAAATTTCTGGTTTTCATAAAATAGCGGGTTGTGTATGGTTAAGGAGTAGTAATTAACGTAAAGTTGGTGAAATTTAGGTTTATTTGCTTTTAATGATTTTTTGTGTAAAATTACAACCCTGCCGGCTGATGTTAAGGATATACACACCTGCGGGTAAAAAAGAAAGGTCGGCAGTGTTGTATTGGTCAAATAAAACCTGTGTATATACCCCGATGCCTTGTGTGGTAAATACTTTCAGGGTTGCGGCATTTTTGGCTGGGTTGTAAACGGTTAACAACCCTTGGGTAGGGTTTGGAAAAGCAATAATTGTTTGGTTGGAAGGCATTACAGGTTGGACAGTAGTGGAAAAGCTTTCGTTGTTTAAGATACGGCAAAGAAGCAAATTGCTATAATTGGCGGGGTTGTGGGTGGTTACCAAGCCCGATAACACTATTTGTTGGTTTGGTTGCAGGGTAACATTATAAGCGCCCATTTGCAGAGTAGTATCATAACTGAAAACGCGGTTTTGGGCATCGGAAAAAGGCAGGTCGAAAGCGGAAGCGGTAGAATCAAGGCGGCAAAGAGCTATAAAGTCAGACAGGTAAGCGGGGTTATCATTCAAAGGTTTAACCGATCGTCCTGCACAAATAATTTTACCATTGCTTTGCAGAACAATATCTTGTAAATAATCGGCATTTCCGTTAAAATCGAAAGTATTGTTCAGCACCGGCAACTGCCCCGATGAATCTATGGTCATGAGGTAAAAATCTTTGGTAAACAGGTTGTAATCAACAGAAAGGGCTAAAATTACCTGCCCGTTGTTTTGCAGCAGCATTTTCTGAATATAGTTGTTATAGCCCGGTTCAATATCAAAGGCGGCAATACCGTTTTGGGCATAGGTGCTGTCAATGGTTCCGTTTGCGTTAAAGCGCATGAGCAGGCATTGGTAGTTAAGCACAGGGCTGTAAGCACCGGCACATAGTATTTTTCCGTCAGGTAAGGTCAGCACAGTAGTAAAGAAGCCACTGTTTGAGTGGCGCACGTTTTTTTCCGCAGTAGGGTGCGTGGTAGTGGTCAATAGCGGATTAACAATACCGGCAGTAAAATTATACACAATTTTGCCGGTTTGCCCCCAGGTAGTATCAATGCTGCCATTTGGTAAAAAACGTGCAATTGCCGGCAATTCCTGATGTAGTCCGTTTGCGGCAATGGTTCCGCCGGCGGCAATAAGGCGCCCGTCGGGTTGCAGGGCAAGGGCATAGGGCAGTTCGGTGCCGCCCGAAAAACTAAAGGTACGGGTTCCCCGGTTGGCAAAAGCGGTATCGGGCAAGCCATTGGACAAAAATTTAGCAAGGCAAAACGGGCGATAAGCAATGCTGTCGGGGTTATAGGCTTGTCCAAGTATCCATATGGTTTCATCGGGGGCATAAACCATATCTTTGGCTTCGGAAAACCCGAGGTTGGTAAAATCAAACACAGTTTTACCCCCGTTAGCGCCAAAATCTGCATCAGCAATACCGTTGCTGTTAATACCAAGCAGCGCAGCATCTGCATCATATCCCCACACAGTATCTGTTTTACCCGTGTTGGCCAGCAACAGTAGTTTGCCGTTGGGCAGGGTGAGTGTTTTAACCGGTTGGTCAAAGTAATCTATATCTATTTCAAGCAACCCGTTGTTGGCAAAAGTACTGTCTATGGGCATTTGTGCAAGGCAAACCGGCGGGGCAAACAGGCAACAAAGCCATAGCAGGCAGAGGGGTAAAAAATGGTGCATAGGTGGTGCAATATTACTAAAACGAAAAAAGCAATGAGCAGAATTGCAATGCTTTAGACGCAATACACACGGTTTACCTTCGGTAAAGGCAGTATTTGTGCTTAAAATTTACAACAGTTTTTTTCAAAGGAGCCGGCTTTAATGAAAAGCCATATTGTAAAAGATGACTAAAGGGTAAAAAGATTCTCTTCCTGCAATTGAATAGCTCCTTCAAACATAAAGTCGAGCAGCGTGCGTAAAGCGCTACGTTCAGAAGTATGCCAGAGTTTGGCATATTGGGCGCATGAAATGGTTTTGTTTTGTTTAAGGTATTGTTGCAGTTCTTTTTTTCTTTGTTGGTAGTGGTTGCTTCGTTTTAGCCCGTTCAGGTCGCCGTTTAGCAGTGTATTGGTAATAAGCGGTGGCGGAATAACGCATTTATCGCCAATTCGCACAAAAATTTGTTTATCGCCATTTTTATCTATGGCATAATGCGGTTTTTGGTTGCTTTCGGCCACCTGCACAATCAACAGTGTTTTACCGTTTATTTCAAACTCTTCAAATTCAAGCGCTACCGGTGGCGTGCAGTATTTGGAAGCGGCTTTTTCCAGTTCATACATTTCGCCGCCGGCATCAACGCCAATAATATGGCCTTTGTCTCCCACGCCCACCAAAAAAGTGCCGCCCCGGCTGTTGGCAAATGCCACAATTGCGCGGGCAATTTTAGGGGCAGAGGTAATGTTTTGTTTAAAATCGAGCAATGGGCCTTCGCCTTCCAGCAGCCATTGGTTTATTTTAGTGCGTGTTGTCATGGTAAAATTGGCGCAATTATGGGTAATGGGTGAAAACGCCCGCTTTTTATTTAAAACGACCATTGGGCAAGCAATAATTGTACAAGGCCTATGAGAAACCCCAGCACACCGCCCACCAGTTCAATAAACCTGAATTCTTTAGACAAGATAGCAAAAAGAATTTGCTCTAACTTTTCATTGGAGAAGTTGCACACCTTATTATAGACAATTCGCTCTATGTCTAAATTTTTTTCAGCTTTGGCAATATACCCTTCAATTAACCGCGGCAGCATTTCTTCAATTTCGGCCATAGCAACCGATTTAAACTGTTGCTTCAGGTTTTCGGTTAAAAAAAGCGACATCATAGGATATAGTGCGGGTAGTTTTATCCACAAAAATTCATCTAATTTGCGGTTTACCACTTCCTCTACTTCGGTTAAGGTGTTGGGCTGATTGAGGCGGTTTTTTATTTCGGCGAAAGAAATGAGTTCTTTCGATACAATTTGACCCAGTTTTTCAGCCAGCAACGTTTTGCGTTTCGGAAAAACTCCCTGAAATTCAAAAAACAACAGGGTTACTTTTTCCTGCGGGTGAAACAACATCTTTACCGCAATCCAGTTGGTTAACCAACCTATAAATGCAGCAATAAACGGAAGTGTATAAACCATGCAAAGGGCTGTTTTATGCTTTTTAAAAGCCGCTAATTTATGACCAAAGGCAATAACAGGGCAAGCCCGTTCTTTGTTCTTTTGGCAGAAAGCAGCACAAAAGTCGCTATTTACACAAAGTTTTGCTAATTTTACCTGATTTTTAGCGCCTCCTTTTTTTGAGCTGTTTCAACTCTTTGCCAATGCATAAAATATTCATTAACGGAACCCCCTTATATCTGCTCAACAACCCAATTCCCTCTTTACCGCAACGCAAAGACATATTGCAGGTTACCTATAAAAACAATGCCGAACTGAAAGATATTATCAGCTTTGTGGAACAGAATACTGCTTCACTTACCGAAGTGTATTTATGGGGCGCTAACCTCAATCAGGTACAGGCAGATTTTGCCCGAAACTACGAACTTATTGATGCCGCCGGTGGCGTAGTGTATAACCCAAACGGCGAAATTCTGCTTATTTACCGAAAAGGCCGCTGGGATTTACCCAAAGGAAAGGTAGAAATTCAGGAACCCCTTGAAACAGCCGCATTGCGAGAAGTTGCCGAAGAAACCGGATTAACAGATGTAATTGTGCAACAGCCCATAGTTATTGCCGACAGCCAAGGCAATATTACTTTTCATACCTACCACGACTCTAAAAAACTGCGCATTCTCAAAGCTACTTATTGGTATGAAATGCGCTGTGCAGATTGCAGCAATATGGCACCACAGCAGGAAGAGGGTATAACCGCATTGGAATGGGTAGCGCCCCAAAACCTGCAAAAAGGGTATCTGCAAAATACCTATCCCTCCATACGCGATGTGCTTGCCTCGGCAACTGTCAGCCATTAAACCGCTTACCGTATCCGCCGTAACCTTTAAAACATGAAAACATGAAACCTAAACTGGCAATTGTTCTTTCTGCGCTGATAATTGCATTGCTGCTTACCGGTAAATTTACCGCGCCTGAATCGCACCTGAAAAGCACCGCTTTTGCCAATAATACAGAATTTCGGCAGGCTGAAGATAAATTTTTCCCCGATGAACAATTCTTCATTGCCCGAACCTATCCCGATTTTACCCTAAACCTCCAGGCTTATACCAAAACCATAGAAAAAGCCCGTAAACAGGAAAACCTGCCTGCCAAAGATAATAACGGGCTAAACACCCCCTGGACCTTGCAAGGACCCGGCAACATTGGCGGCCGCATTAACACCATTGCCGTAAACCCGCTTAACCCCAATGAAATATATGCCGGTTGCGCCAAAGGCGGCGTGTTTAAAACCACCGATGGCGGCAATAACTGGATACCCGTTTTTGATGAGCAGCCGTTTTTGCCCATAGGGCATATTGCCCTGCACCCCACCAATCCCAACGTGGTGTATGTTGGAACCGGCGACGAAAACATTTCTATTTCTTTTGCCACCGGCAACGGGTTGTACAAAAGTACCGATGCCGGACAAACCTGGACAAACATTGGACTGGCCGAAGGACGTATCATTTCTTCTATTTGTATTAACCCCCAAAACCCCGATGAAATTTATGTGGGTTGTATGGGCAATCCAATGGAGCGCGACGAAAACCGTGGCTTGTATAAAACCACCAACGGAGGCGCCTCCTGGGAAAAAGTGCTGTATATTGACAACGATGCCGGCATTATAGATATGGTTATAAACCCCCAAAACCCCAATGTGCTTTACGCCGCCTCCTGGAACCGCATAAGAAATAACCAGGAAAGCATTGTAGCCGGTGAAGATGCCAAAATATGGAAAACAACCAACGGCGGCGCCTCATGGGAGGTTATGACCAACGGATTGCCTACCGGCGAACTGAACCGTATTGGGCTGGATATTTACCCGCCCAACCCCGATATTGTGGTGGCAACGGTGGTAGATGTTAACAGTCAACTACTCAATATTTACCGTACCGACAACGCCGGCGAATGGTGGTACCCCATTGCCACTCCTGATTTAATTGCCGCCGACCCGTTAGGAAGCTTTGGCTGGTACTTTGGCAAGGTAAACATAAACCCCTGGAACGACCAGGAAATTTACCTGCTGGGTGTAGATTTATACCGAACCGTTAATAACGGGGCAGAATGGCTGCCTGCCACCCCCGATTGGTGGCTGTACGATGTTCATGCCGATAAACACTGCCTGCGGTTTATTGACCAAAATACCATGTTACTTGCCACCGACGGCGGAATGTATAAATCTGTCGATGCCGCAGTTTCCTGGACCGACCTCGAAAACATTCCAAACACCCAGTTTTACCGCATTACCTACAATCCGCATCAGCCCGGCTTTTATACCGGCGGAGCACAAGACAACGGAACCACATCGGGCAATTTTACCGGACTAAATGAGTGGACTCGAGTCTATGGCGCAGATGGGTTTCAGCCCGTTTACCACCCAACCGACCCCAATGTTTTTTATGTCGAAACCCAGTTTGGCAACATTGCCGCAACTACCGATGGCGGTATTAATTTTCAGGGGGCCGATGACGGTGTTGACCCCGCAGACAGAACCAACTGGGATTCGCCTTATATCATGAGCGCCTTTAACCCAGATGTGCTGTACCGGGGAACGTATCGCATTTATAAAAACTCATCGGGACCGTTTGCTTTTTGGGAACCCATAAGCCCCGACCTAACAGACGGAGTCATTTTTGGCGACAGGTTTCATACCATCAGCTGCCTGGCAGAGTCGCCCGCCAACCCCAACTTTTTATATGCCGGCACCTCAGACGGCAATGTGTGGCGTACCGAAGATGACGGACTCAACTGGCAAAACATTAACAACAACCTGCCCGACCGCTATGTTACAGCCCTGCAAGGTTCGGCCCAGAATGAACAAACTGTATTTGTAACCATTTCGGGGTATAAGGGCAACGGCGATTTGCCCCACGTTTTCCGTTCAGACAACAATGGAAACACCTGGCAAAGCATTAGCGGCAACCTGCCGCAAGTAGGAGTAAACGATATTTTAATTTTGCCCGATGTTCCGGCCGACTCTGGCCTGGTGGTTGCCACAGATATTGGTGTGTATGTTACGCTCAACAACGGGCTGCAATGGCAGCGTGCCGGCAGCAATATGCCCTTTGTTACCGTTTACGACATTGACCTTGACCCGGTAAACCGCCAAATTATTGCCGGCACTTTTGCCCGTTCTATGATGACATTTCCAATAGACTCTTTACTTGTTTTGCCACAGGAGCCGCCTGTTGGCATTGCTCAAAACGGCATAAGGGCACAAACCGGTTTACAACTGTATCCCAATCCGGTGGCGGCAGGCTCAGCCATAACGCTTGTATTGCCAAACAATTTGCCGCAGCCTACTGCCGGCGGTATGGTGCAGGTATTTAACACAATGGGGCAACTGGTATTGCAACAGCCGGCGCAACCGGTAAATAGTGCACGTGTTACATTGCCGGCAGGACAACTGAAACCCGGTTTGTATATATTGCAATTAACGGCGGGCAGCAAAACTTACCCGGCAAGGCTGGTAGTGGGGCAATAAATAAAGCAACTAACCAAGGTACGACTTTAAAAAATGGCTTCGCGAGGTTTTGCGAAGCCTCCTGATGGCGCGCTCTTTGATTTGCCTTACTCGTTCGCGGGTGAGTTTAATATTGGTGGCAATATCATCAAGCGACATGGGCGCTTTATCACCCAGCCCATAAAACCAAATAATGATATTAGCCTCTTGTTTTGAGAGAACAGATAAGGCATCTAACAACTCGTCGTGCAGTGAGGCGGTGTTGAGTTGAGTATCGGGTTCGCCGCCCTCATCGGCCAGTGTTTCGGAGTAGGAGGCAGAATCGGAATTGTCTTCGTCTAAAGGCACATCAATAGATTTAATTTTGCTGTTCAGTTTCAGCAGTTCACTTACTTCCTTTTCATCCATTTGGGTAAGTTGTGCCAGTTCGTCGGCAGAGGGTTCGCGTTGGTTTTCCTGCAAAAAATGGTTCAGCACTTTGTGCAGTTTCTGGTAAGCCTCCTGTTTGTTAAGCGGCAGCCGTATCATGCGCGATTGTTCTGCCAATGATTGCATGATAGATTGCCTAATCCACCAAACGGCATACGATATAAATTTGAACCCTTTGGTTTCGTCGTATCGGCGGGCGGCTTTAATGAGTCCAAGGTTCCCTTCGTTAATGAGGTCGCTTAGCGAAATACCCTGGTTTTGGTACTGTTTGGCAACCGAAACTACAAACCGCAGGTTGGCTTTGGTAAGTTGTTCAAGGGCTTTTTCATCGCCCAGTTTAATGCGCCGGGCAAGTTCTACCTCTTCTTCCGGTGTAAGTAAATCTACCTTGGAAATATCCTGAAGATATTTCTCAAGCGAAAGGCTGTCGCGGCTGGTAATGGAAGTGGTAATTTTAATCTGCCTCATATCGGTTACAAGTTTACCGTTTAAACGGGAATTTCGGTATTAAAGTTTCCTTAGTTGGGTGGTTTGCAATAAAGTTAGGGGTAAAAACAGCAGGTTGTATGCTTTGGTACATTTTTATTTTATTTTAACCTGTTTGCAGTTTAAAAGGTTAAGCGGGTTGATGCCCAGATTTTCAATATTGGGGCGGGTAAAGCGCAGCACTTCGTCATAGAAAAGCGGTATAACGGGAACTTCTTCCAGAATGAGTTGGTCTAATTGCCGGTAAATACGGTAGCGTTCTTCGGGGTTGTTTTGGGCAAGTGCTGCCTGGTAGAGCTGGTTATATTTCGGGTTGTTAAATCGGGTATAGTTGGGCGGAGCCGGGTTGTTGCCGTACATTACTGCGAGGTAACTTTCGGCATCGGCATAATCGGCAATCCAGGAAGCTCTGAAAAAGGCGGCTTCTCCTTTGGCGGTTTTTTCGCGCAGCAAAGAAGGCGGGTTCATTTCAAGCGCAATGTTAAAACCCAATTCCGAAAGTTGTTTTTGTATGGCGGTGCATAAATCCTGGTAAGCAGGTGTCATTTCAAGGGTAATTGTCGGCAACCCTTTACCGCCCTCAAAGCCGGCTTCTTTCAGCAATTGGCGGGCTTTGTCGGGCTGAAAGGTAAAACCCGGTGTTTGGGGGCTGAAAGCGGGCATTCCTTTAGGGATAAAACCCTGTGTTGCCGGCGCGCCAATATTGTTGCGCAGGTATCGAATAAGGCGGGGGCGGTCAATGCCATAGCCTATTGCCTGACGCACTTTTTTGTTTTGCAGTGCCGGGTTTCCGCCGGTTCCAAGCAAAAAACCAAGGTATTCGGTAATGAGTTGAGGCGAGCGCAGCAGCTGCACTTTGCCATTAAGGGCGGGCAACAATTGTCCGTCGGGGGTAAGCACTTCGTCTTTGTAAGTGGCATCAATACCCGAAATTAAATCGAGGTTGCCGTTCAGAAATTGCAAAAATGCGGTGCGTTTGTTTTCGGTAAAGGTAATCTTAATGCCGTCAATATACGGCAGTGGGTTGTTTTGGGCATCGGTTTCAAAATAGTTGCGGTTAGCGGCAAGAATCAGGGCTTCGTTTTCAAGCCATGTTTTAAACCGAAAGGGGCCGGTGCCAACCGGATGGTTTCTGAATTCTTTGCCATAATGCTGCGCAATTTTTTGAGGCACCACATAGCAATACTGCATGGAAAGAATATTGAGCAACGGGCGGTAGGGTTGTTGCAACCGCAGTTGAAAAACAGTGTCGTTCAGGGCGTTAAAAGGTTGTTGTTCATCAACTTTACCATTAAACAGCCAGGCGCCGGGCGATGCCACCTGTTCATTAAGCAGCCGGCCTAAGCTGTAGGCAACGTCAAAGGCAGTCATTTTTTCACCTTTACCGTTGTTAAAGAGCTCGTGGTCATGGAAATATACATCGTTGCGCAGGGTAAATGTGTAGGTAAGCCCGTCGGGGCTTATGTTCCAGCTTTTTGCAAGGCATGGCATAATTTGCAGGCTGTCGTTTAACTGCACCAGCCCGTTGTACAACTGATTGACCGCCCAGATATTGGCCTGATCTTTGGCAAAAGCGGGGTCTAAAGAAGTAATGCCGCCGGGCTGGTTGTAACGGAATACGGCGCCTTCTTTTTTGTTTGAAGGGCTTGTGCACGAGAAAAGCAGCAGCAACAACCATGCGGCAACAACAAAAAAAAAGGGTTTTAAATGGCAGTTCATCATTTTTGGTAAATATAATGGCAAAACGACGGGACGTTTTTTACAAAATGGTGTATATTTGCTAATTGGAAAATGTAAAAAAATTACAACTATTAAACCCGGCGGGGTGTTCTTTGTCAAAAAGAAGTTCAATTTAGATAAAATCTGACAAAACTACCGAAAAACATTTTTTATTATGAAAAAAGCAGTTGCCCTACTTATTTGTTTGCTTACAATGTTACAACCTTTGGCTACTTATGCTCAAAACGATGCGCTTGACCCACAGGCCAAATCAATTTTAGACAAAGTTGCCCGGCAATACAAATCATTTAAATCGGTGAAAGCCGAATTTTCGCTTCGCATTACCAACCCCGATGCCAAGGTAAACGAAGCCCAAAGCGGAAAATTATTCCTTAGCAACGATAAATACAAGGTAGAAACCGCCGATTTTGAACGCTATTGCGATGGAGCATCGGTATGGACTTTTTTTAAGCAGGAGCGCGAAGTACAGATTAACGAGGTGGACCCCGAATCGGGCGAAATTTCTCCCGCACAGTTGTTCAACATTAATTCCAAAGATTACAAGTACACGATGCGAAACGGTTCTGTTGACACAAAAGGCAATACCGAAATAGACCTGACCCCGCTTAACCGCAACATTGCCTTCTATAAAATACGCCTTACCGTTAACACCAAAACCAACCTTATTAAAAAGGCGGTTGTTTTTGAAAAAAACGGCACCCGTTATACCTATGAAATACTCAACCAAACGGGCGCTCAACCCTTAGAAAGCAAATTTTTTATTTTTGACAGCGCCAAACATCCTGGCGTAGAAGTGGTTGACCTTCGGTAAAAAGAAAAAATTTTCGTCTAAAGCCGGTACTTGTGCACAACAAATGCCGGCTTTCTTGTTTTATTGTGGTAATAATAGGAAATTTACACTTTACCGCTTACCTGCCCTGTTTATTGTAACAACATGAATAAACAACTCCTTACCGTAGAGGGCATTCAAAAGCCCCTGCAACTCATACGAAGCAAAAATGCACGCTATATGCGCATTAGCATTAATGCGGCTGCCGAGGTAAAAGTAACCATACCCTGGCATACTCCCGCAGAATATGTTTACGATATGCTGCACACCAAAAAAGAGTGGATTTTGCAAACACTTTCAAAAATAGCTCAAAACCCGGGGGCTGCGGCATTGCCTCAGCTTTTTACCGAGCAAACCGAATTTAATACCCGGTTTCACCGCCTGCAGATTATAGCTCATCCTACACCGCAGGCAACTATAAAAATTGGCAACGGACTTATTTTGGTTAAGTATCCGCATACCTTGCCCATAAGCAACCCCAAATTGCAGGATTTTATTAAAAAAGGCATTACCGAAGCACTGCGCATGGAAGCTAAACTTTACTTGCCCCAACGCCTTAACGAATTGGCCATACTGCACCGCTTTGTGTATAACGGCGTTTTTATTAAAAACCTGAAAAGCAAATGGGGTAGCTGCTCCCACCAAAACAATATAAACCTTAACCTGCACCTCATGCGGCTGCCCGAAAAACTCATAGACTATGTGCTGGTGCATGAACTGGTACATACCGTCGTAAAAAACCACAGCGCCGATTTCTGGAACCTTCTGCAAGCCAAAATGCCCGATGCCAAAGCTCGTCATCTTGAAATGAAAAAATACAATACCAATTTATAAGCACAGCACCCCCGGCAAAACTGTTTTTCCCGATTATTGATGATGATTTTTAAAATAAAATTGTTTGTATTGCATGAGCACTAAAAAAAAGTATATCAACCGCGAAATAAGTTGGCTTGGATTTAACGACCGCGTATTGCAAGAGGCCGAAGATGAATCAATGCCGCTCTTAGAGCGCATTAAGTTTTTGGGAATATTTTCCAATAACTTAGACGAATTTTTCCGGGTGCGGGTGGCTACTCTTAAAAGAATAACCAACGTAAACAAAGAAGCCAGAATGAACATGGGGTTTAGCCCCAAAAAAACCCTGGAGCAAATACAGGAAATTGTGTTTAAACAACAAAACAAGTTTGAACGTATATACAACGAAATTAAACGCAGTCTGGCGCAAAAGAAAATTTTTATCATAAACGAAAAAAAACTTACCCGAAAACAGGGGCTGGAGGTAAAAAATTATTTCCACGAAAAAGTGCGGCCAGCATTAGTGCCGCTTATGTTAGATGCCAATACCGAGTTTCCCCACCTGAAAGACGGCTCCGTTTATCTGGCTGTAAGCCTGCGCAAACTCGACGGTACCAAGCGGCAGCGATTTTCGCTCATAGAAATACCCACCCATAAACTTTCCCGATTTTATGTAATGGAGCAGGCAAAAGGTAAAACTTATATCATTTTACTCGATGATGTAATACGATACTGCCTCGAAGATATTTTTGCCATTTTCGGGTACGATGAGTATCATGCCTATACCATTAAAATAACCAAAGATGCCGAAATTGATATAGATACTGATGTATCTAAAAGCTTCCTCGAACTCATTGACAACAGCATTAAACGCCGTTCTTTCGGGCAGCCCGTAAGGTTTATTTATGAAGAAAAAATGCCCGATGAGCACCCCGAAATGTTTACCTATATAACCTCAAGGCTCGATATAGATGCCGATGATAATATGCTGCCTGCAGGGCGTTACCACAACTTTAAGGACTTTATGAAGTTTCCGCGCCTTGGCATATCCGATATTAACAGCATAGAACTGCCCCCGCTGCCTCACCCGGCAACCAACCCCAAGCATAGCCTGTTTTCACTACTCGACCGGCAGGATATTATGCTGCATTTTCCTTATCATTCTTACCATACCGTAATTGATTTCCTCCGAGAAGCCGCCATTGACCCGCGCGTAAAATATATTAAAATTACTCTCTACCGCCTTGCACGAAACTCAAACGTGGTAGAAGCCCTTATTAATGCCCGTAAAAACGGTAAAGAAGTAACCGCGGTACTGGAATTGCAGGCGCGTTTTGACGAAGAAGCCAACATAAGATGGGCTAAACAAATGCAGGAAAACGGCATTATTGTACTCCACGGGTTGCAGGATCTGAAAATACACGCTAAATTATGCCTCGTAGGGCGTCAATTGCCTGATGGCAGCCATAGAGAGTACGCCTACATTTCTACCGGCAATTTTAATGAAGATACTGCCCGCATATACGCCGACGACAGCCTCTTTACCGCCCATACCGGCATTATTAAAGATATTAAACAAGTTTTTGATGTAGTTGAGCTTAAAACCTATGTGCGCCAGTTTCAGCATCTGCTTGTTTCGCCTTATTTTATGCAAGACCAACTGTGCGCACTCATTGACCAGGAAATTACAAATGCCCGCCAAAGCCGGCCCGCTTACATCTTTGCCAAACTCAACAGCCTTAACGACCGAGCTATGATTGACAAACTCTACGAAGCTGCCGAAGCAGGTGTAAAAATTAAACTTATTGTTCGGGGCATTTGCTGCCTTAACCCTTTTTTGGAGCAACTTCACCACAACATTGAAGCCATTAGCATTGTAGATAAATTCCTCGAACACTCCAGAGTTCTCATTTTTGCCAATGGAGGTAACGAAAAATATTATATTGCTTCGGCCGACTGGATGGAGCGCAACCTGCGACACCGTATAGAGGTAGCCTGCCCCATTTACGACCCTAAAATTCAACAGGAACTGCGCAAAATTATTGACATTCAATTGAGCGATAATCAAAAGGCCCGATACCTTAACCACCCCGATAACAATGTGTTTGTAAGAAACAAGCAAAAACCCGTAAATGCCCAAAATGCCATATACCATTACTTTAAACAAGAATTAACATATTAGCTCGTTATAAATTAATCTGCCACTCTCACCGCAACAACAAAAGTTCCGAAATTCTATGAAAACCCCGGCTGATGTAGTGTTGCACAATGCCAGCATTTATACTGTTGATGCCGGTTTTACCACCGCTCAGGCCATGGCCATTGCCGGCGAACGGATTTTGGAAACCGGCAACAATGCCTATATTTTACAAAAATATGCCGCCCGCCATATCATCAATCTGGAGGGGGCTTTTGCGTATCCGGGTTTTTACGATGCCCATTGCCACCTCCTTCGCTATGCCCGTCAACTGGGCGAGGCGCATTTGTTTGGCGCCCCCTCTTTTACCGAAGTATTGTACCGTATCACACAATACCACCTGCAAAACCCCCAATGCAAAGCAATTATAGGGCGCGGCTGGAACCAAAACTTGTGGCAACCGGCCCAAATGCCCAACCGGCAAGCGTTAGATGCCCTTTTTCCTCATGTGCCTGTATTGCTTACCCGAATTGACCTGCACGCCGCAGTGGCCAATAGGGCAGCCTTAGCCTTAGCCGGCATTGACGAGCATACCCAAATTGACGGCGGTATAGTGGAGGTGGTAAACGGGCAAACATCGGGTTTGCTCATCGACAACGCTGTGCATCGGGTAGAAATAGCGCTTCCTTCCCCATCGGAACAGGAGTTTTCCAACCAACTCGCCCTGGCACAACAACATTGTTTTCAATATGGGCTAACCTCCGTTGCCGATGCACTGGTAACGCCGCCCGATGTGCGCCTGCTTGAAAATTTGTACCTAGAGCAATTGCTGCAATTGAGAATGTATGCCATGATGCTGGCCACCGAAGATAATATGCAGTTTTGCTTTGAACGCGGAAGAAGCATTTCGGGGCAGCTAACCCTTAGAACTTTTAAATTTTTTGCCGATGGCGCACTTGGCTCGCGTGGCGCTTGGCTGCACCACCCATATTCCGATGCGCCGGATACCTGCGGCTTGCAGTTGCTGCACGAACCGGCGTTTACCAACCAGTTGGCACGCATAAAACAACATGGGTTTCAGGCAGCTACCCACGCCATAGGCGATGCCGCAAACCACTTTGTACTAAATGCCTATGCCAAAGTGCTTCCGCCCGACAACAACCTGCGCTGGCGGCTGGAACATGCCCAAATTATAACGCCGAAAGATATTGAACTTATAACAAAATACCGCATCATACCATCGGTGCAGCCTACACACGCCACTTCCGATATGTATTGGGTACACCAGCGCTTAGGCAACAGAATACAAAATGCCTATACCTGGCGGCGGTTATTGCAGGCATCGGGCTTGCTGGCCGCCGGCAGCGACTTTCCGGTAGAACATATAAACCCGCTTTTGGGATTTTATGCCGCCACCGCCCGGAAAGATGTACACGGCCGGCCACCCGATGGCTTTTTTGCCGAACAATCCCTTACCCGTCTGGAAGCTTTAAAAGCCATGACCATTTGGGCCGCCTTTGCCGCCTTTGAAGAACACGAGCGAGGCAGCCTGCAAACCGGTAAACTGGCCGATATTACTGTATTGGATACCGACCTGATGACCGCACCGCTTGAACAAATACCACAGGCTAAAGTGTTACTTACCTTGCTGGGGGGCAAAACCGTATATAAATGCTAAACAACACTACTGGTTCACAACCCGCGAGGGTTTGATAACGCCAAAACTAACTTTATTGTCAAAAATTATATGTCTGATATTTTAAACGCTTTTACCGATGATGACCTGCTGCCCGAAGAAGACGACCTGCTGCAGGAAGATGAGGAGAAACACTATGAGCATTTCCGCCTTACCATAGACCGCGGGCAGGCCCCGTTGCGCATTGACAAATTTCTGTCTTTGCGAATGGAAAAAGCAAGCCGAAGCCGCATACAAAACGCCGCCCGTGCGGGTGCCATTTTGGTAAACGGTATTTCGGTAAAACCCAACTACAAAGTAAAACCGTCTGACGAAATTGTACTGGTGCTGCCCAAACCGGTGCAACGGTATATGCTTAAACCCGAACCTGTACCGCTTGAACTGGTTTATGAAGATGACGACCTGATGGTGGTAAACAAACCCGCCGGGCTGGTGGTACACCCCGGCTGCGGAAACTACACAGGTACACTGGTACATGGGTTGCTCTACCATTTTGAACAACTGCCCCAAAGCCAAAACCCACACGGTTTGGAAAACGAAGAAAACGCCCTGCGTCCCGGGTTGGTACACCGCATTGACAAAAATACATCGGGGTTAATGGTTATAGCCAAAACCGATTATGCGCTTACGCACTTAGCCCGGCAATTTTTTAACCATACCGTTACACGGCGTTATATTGCCTTGGTTTGGGGCGACTTGCCCGCCGATACCGGCACCATTACCGGCCATATTGGGCGCGACCGGCGTTTCAGGCAAATCATGTCGGTTTACCCCGATGGTGAGAGTGGTAAACATGCTGTAACGCATTACCGCGTATTGGAACGCTTAGGCTATGTTACAATGGTAGAGTGCCGCCTCGAAACCGGACGTACTCACCAGATAAGAGTGCATTTTAGCCATATAGGCCACCCGCTGTTTAACGACCCCGAATATGGCGGCAACCGAATTGTAAAAGGTACCGTTTATACCAAGTACCGGCAATTTATTGATAACTGCTTTGCTCTGCTGCCCAGACAAGCCCTCCATGCGCAAATACTGGGTTTTACTCACCCCGAAACCGCAAAACCCCTGCTTTTTGAAGCGCCTATACCTCATGATATGCAACAGGTATTAGACAAATGGCGGCGCTATATGAACGCCCTGCCGTCAGAGGAATAACCCGTTGCCTCTGCGCTTACAGATGACATGCCTGAAATGGCATAGTACCTCTTTCTTACCATACAGAAATATGGATTGCCATTGTTTATAGAGCAACTTATGGAATTGAAGAACATCAAACAGGTGAATCAACAGGCGGCATATTTACAACTCTGTACGCAAAGGCTTATCCTTAGCGTGCTAAAGGGTATCAACACGGAAGAATTGCTTAGATATGCAGCTCAAAATGAGCCTTTTTGGCGAGAATGGTCGCCTGTACCGCCGCCAAAGTTTTTTACCGTGTCCTATCAGCGCGAAAAGTTAAAAAATGAAATAGAGCAATTGCTTGCAGGTGCGGGTATTCGGTTTTACCTGTTCCTGCAGAACAATTCACAGCAAATTATTGGCGATATTCATTTTTCAAACATTATTGGCGGGGCGTTTCAGTCTTGCTTTTTGGGCTATAAAATTGCACAAAGCCACGCCGGACAAGGTTATATAACAGAAGCGCTGCAAACTGCTATACCATGGCTGTTTTCCACACTGCGTTTGCACCGTATAGAAGCCAACATTATGCCCGGAAACCGGGCATCGGTGCGGGTGGCCGAAAAGCTGGGGTTTCAAAATGAAGGGTTGGCCCGCAAATACCTAAAAATTAACGGCATTTGGGAAGATCATTTTCATTATGTATTGCTTAATGAACAGGCAGAATAGCCGCATTTTCAAGGGCATTGTTGGCATAACAGCATAAATTGCGTTACTTTGCGGTTGCAATGAAACTACTTACGCCTGCCGAATGGCACGATTATGAGTTAATAGACACCGGCGGTTTTGAAAAACTGGAACGGTTTGGGCAATTTATTTTGCGAAGGCCCGAACCACAGGCCTTGTGGCAAAAATCATTGCCCGAACCACAGTGGGAAACCCTTTGCCATGCACATTTTACCAGACAATCAACAGCAGCAACGGCCAACCGCCCCGATGGCAACGAGGCAGGTCATTGGCAGCTTAAACCCAATATGCTGCAGCAATGGTGGGTTACTTACCAATACAAACAAATGCACCTTAAAATGCGAATGGGGCTAACCGCATTTAAACACGTAGGCATTTTTCCCGAACAAACCGATAACTGGAATTATATTTACGATGCAGTTTTACAACTTCCTTATGAGCAGCCCCGCGTGTTAAACCTGTTTGCCTATACAGGCGGCGCTTCGCTTGCCGCAAAAGCTGCCGGTGCCGATGTGGTACATGTTGATGCGGTAAAACAGGTTATTTCATGGGCACGTGAAAACATGGAGGCATCCGGCCTTGCCGGCATACGTTGGGTAGTAGAAGATGCCCTTAAATTTACCGAAAAAGAAACCCGAAGAAACAACCAATACCACGGCATTATTTTAGACCCGCCGGCATACGGTCGAGGGCCCGATGGCGAAAAATGGCTGCTCGAAAAACAAATTGATTACTTGTTGCACCTGTGCAGCAGGTTGTTATTGCCCGATGGGTTTTTGGTTATGAACCTGTATTCTTTGGGGTTATCGGGGCTTATTCTGGAAAATTTTTGCAAATTGCATTTTCCTCACGCCCGACAGGCAGAGTTCGTGGAACTTTATTTTCCAGACCACGCCCAAATTAAATTGCCGTTGGGTATATTTTTACGCTTTTGCTCGTAAGATGGTTAGACCAATTTTGCCTCCTTTTATTGATGCGCAATGTTTAATTTAAGAATTGTAACCTAACCAATGAAAAACCCACAACCG
Organism: Sphingobacteriales bacterium TSM_CSS; assembly: GCA_002212985.1. Taxonomy (GTDB): domain Bacteria; phylum Bacteroidota; class Bacteroidia; order Chitinophagales; family UBA2359; genus UBA2359. The sequence continues at coordinate 21,072 of NBMY01000100.1, read as the reverse complement.
AAACTGCTCCTTGTGCGCCTTAGTTCTATTGGCGATATTGTACTGACAACCCCTGTTTTGCGTTGCCTTAAAACGCAGTTTCCGCAATTTGAACTGCATTACCTTACCAAAGTACAGTTTGCGGGCATTGTAACGCCTAACCCATATGTAAGCAGAGTGCATATTTGGCAAAACAACGCCCGACAAACGGCAGCAGTACTTGCTTCGGAAAATTTTGACTATGTAATTGACCTGCATCACAATTTGCGCACATTGGGGTTAAAAACGGCATTGCGAGTCCCTTCTCATTCCTTCAATAAAATTAATATTGAAAAATGGTTGATGGTGCGTTTTAAATGGAACTTGCTGCCCAATAAACATATAGTTGACCGCTATCTTGAAACGGTGAGTTTTTTGGGGGTAAAGAATGACGGATGCGGACTTGATTTTTTTATTTCGCCCGATGATGAGGTACAAATACCCGACATGTTTCCGCAAATTGGCAGACAGCCGTTTATTGCTCTGGCGGTAGGCGCTGCCCACGCCACTAAAAAGTTGCCGCTCAAAAAACTGCTTACCGTTTGCGAACTCATAAAACAGCCGTTAATTTTGCTTGGCGGACGCGAAGATGCCGAAACCGGTGAGCAAATAGCCCGAAGGTTTAGCAGGCAGGTGGTAAATGCCTGCGGGCAGTTGCGGTTGGGGCAGTCGGCATCGGTCATAAAACAGGCAGCAAAGGTAATTTCGCCCGATACAGGGTTAATGCATATTGCCGCAGCTTTTAACAAGCCAATAATGAGCATTTGGGGCAATACAATTCCGCAATTTGGCATGTATCCGTACCTGCCTGCCAACACACAAAACCCGTTTACCCTTGCCGAGGTAAAAGGGCTGCCCTGTCGGCCATGCTCAAAAATTGGTTATGAAACCTGCCCTCAAAAGCATTTCCGCTGTATGGAAATGATAAACGAAAACGATATTGCTGATTGGGCAAATGCAATATAAAACAAAATGGGCAATGTTTGTGGCCGTTTCCCCAAATGAAAACGGAAAACATTGCCCATTAACCTGTAATAAAAAAAATACTATTCCGAAATAAGGGTAACGGTCATTTTTACATCTTCTACCGGACGGTCGCCGGGTTGGGTAGCAACGGCGGCTATTTTATCCAGCACATCAAGCCCTTCTACTACTTCGCCAAAAACGGTATATTGCGCATCGAGGAAAGGGGTTCCGCCAACGGTTTTATATATTTCGCGCTGTTGCGGGGTAAAAACAAAGCCTCGTTGGGTGAGTTGGTCTAATTCGGCATCGGTAGCGGGTTTACCCTGTACTAAGTAAAACTGGCTTCCCGATGAACGGCGTTGCGGGTTGCCCTGGTCGCCGGTTCGGGCTGCAGAAAGCACGCCTTTTTTGTGAAACAGGTCGGGATTAATTTCTGCCGGAAGCGTATAACCCGGTCCACCCATGCCTAATTGTTGGCCGGGTTGTGCATTGCGCGAGTTGGGGTCGCCTCCTTGAATCATAAAGTCTTTGATAACGCGGTGAAACAGCAAATCGTTAAAATAGCCTTCTTTTGCCAGTTTCACAAAGTTGTCGCGGTGGTAGGGCGTTTGGTTATACAACTTAACTTTCATGTTGCCGTATTTGGTAGCAATAAGTACCATAGGCTCTTTTTGAGATTTGGCTTCGGGTTGTGCCATTAATAATAAATAATTTGTGGTGAACAATAAAAAAATGAATGTGGCTCGTAACATGGAAAAACTTGTTTTTGGGCGTAAAAGAATAAAATTTCAGTTGAGTTCGCTGTGCAGCAAGAAAATGCAAGCGGGGTATAACAACAAAAAAGCTGCTTCAGATATTGTATTGAAACAGCTTTTTTGAGTTTGGTTATGGCACTTTGATTATGTGCAATCGTGTATGTTTGTTATTTACTGGGAAGCACGTAAATGTTAATGGGTTCGCCGTTTTCAATAGTGGCTTTTGGCGTTTGCTGCCCGTTGGTAAGCACTTTTACCACCTTAGACACATACTCGCTCAATTCGGTGGTGTTAATAAAACCGTCGCTGTTCAGGTCGGCCACTATGGGTTGCCCGTTAAAAGTGGTATAGGGTTTTTGTGCAAAGCAGTTGAGCATGGCTTCGGTGAATGCGCCGTTTTCCCACTCTTTGCGCTCTTGCGACATTTGCATACGGCTGCTGGAGGCAAAGAAATACATAGCCTTTGATTGCAGGGCTTCTTTAAGTTCGCGCACCGCTACATCGGTACTTAAACTTCCTTTCAGGGCCAGCCCGTCTATAAGGTCGCTGCTGCCCGAACCGCTGTGGCAGGCATCAAAGAGCTGTACCACCGTGCAGTCAAACTCCCGTATTTGCTCTGCCAGCCATTTGTTTGAAAGGGCAGAAATAGAGAGGTAGTCTATGCCGGCATCGCTATCATAGGTGCGAATATAGAAATCGCCTTGCGTGTCAATTTCGCCGTGCGAGGAGATATGCAGCACAAACAGGTCGCCCTTTACAGCCATTTTTTTCATATCATATATGGCTTTTTTAATGTTTTGGGTAGTTGCCTCTTCATTAATGAGTTTTTCAATTACAATATTTTTGAACAGGCGTTGTTCTTCGGGCAATTTGCTTTGTTTATAAAACATATCGGCAAAGTCGGTAGCGTCGTCATCAGCAAAGTTAATGTTGTACTGGCTTTGTTCGTACTTTGCAATACCAACGGTAAGCAGGTAGAGGTTGGGTTTTTGAGCAAATTCATTGCCGTAGTACAGCACTTTCCGCACATCGGAGTTGGCACTGCCGTTGTTGTTTACGGCCCTTATATAAATTTCGTTCACCCCTTCCTGCAGTTGTATGGTGGTTTCTATGGCTACGTCAAAATTTTCATTGTCAGATTTAGCAATTTTTTTAATGCGGGTTCCTTTAATGCCCGGTTGTAAATCGTGCAGTTGGTTGTTTACCACCAGCAGGTAATCTGCCAGTTGGGTAGATGAGTTGATGTAGGCTTTTACCATATATTCGCCCTGTTGTACAGTAGTAACCGGTTCGGCCGGGGCTTCCATGGTAATAATCGGTTTTTCGGTAGAGTTAATGAGCGGCACTTTTTTGAAAGAGCCGGCATCTTCAAACTGAGGTTCAATAACTGTCCAGCCCAAAGAACTGATGAAGCCGTATTGCCCGTTCCACTCAACAGATGCCAGGCCTTCCGAAAAATCGTTGGCCCATTTGTATTCGGGCGCCACCACAAACTCGCCGCGGTTGTTGATAAATCCAAACCTGCCTTCAAATTTTACCTTGGCCAATCCTTCGCAAAAAGGTTGTGCATCTTCAAACTGCGGAATGATCACAAAAGCGCCGGTGGTATTAATGTAGCCGTAGTGCCCGTTAAACCTTACTGCTGCCAGTTTTTCTTTAAAATAATCGGCATCTTCGTACACCGGGTTAATGGCATAGGCGCCGGTATGGTCAATATAGCCGTACTTTTTATTACGGGCAACAGCGGCCATGTTTTCAGAAAAATGGCGGGCATCTTCAAACTGCGGGTTAATGGCAAACCCTCCCTGTGTATTGAGGTAGCCGTATTTGCCGTTGAGTTTTGCAACCGAAAGCCCTTCTGTGGTAAAGTTTGAAAGGTCTTCTAAGGCAGGCAGGTCAACAAAACTGCCTGAAATATCTATATATCCCCAACTTCCGTTTAGCGAAACCAGCGCATAACCTTCCGAAAAATCGTAGGCATCGTCAAACTGCGGAACGAGTACATAATCGCCATGTATGTTGATGTAGCCAAATTTTCCACCAATGGAAACGGGCGCCAATCCGTCTGAAAAATCGCCGGCTTGCTCATAGTAGGGTTCGGCAACAAACTTACCCTGTTTATCAATAAATCCCCAAAGCCCGTTTTGTTTAACGCGGGCAACGCCCGAATTGAAATTATAGGCATCGTCGAATTGTGGCTCTATTACATATTTTCCGTTGCCGTTTACAAAGCCCCAGATGCCGTTTACTTTAACGGCTGCCAGTCCTTCGGAAAAATCGTTGGCAAATTCGTATTTAGGGAATACCACAAATTTTCCTGCATCGTTAATATACCCCCATTTACCGTTGTCTTTTACGGGGGCAATAAGCAGTGTTTGTTCGTTTTGAGCAAAAGCAACTGTGGCAAACAGCAGAAAAATGCCGGCGAGGTGCAGGTTTCTCATAAGGTTGCAGAGGTTTAACTGTATTTTCATAGGGTAGGCCGGGTAAAAGTGGGTAATCAGGGTTTTTTTACAAAGTGGTTCATGTCCACAATAACCGGAACAATGCGGTCATTGTCGAGGTTGGCTTCAAAGCCTATTTTTGAGGCGTCGTAGGTTACTTCGCCGGGGCTGGTTATGCGCGGGCCCAAGATGAGTTGCAGCCTGCTGTACAGGTTGCCTGTAAGTTGGGGTAATTGGGTGGTAAGTTGTTGCAAATCTATGGGTTCTTTGGTAAACAGAAAACAGTTTACGGTTCCTGTACCGTTGTCGAGTTGCATACAATAATCTTCGTGCGGCAGCGCCATTGTGCTTCTCGCATACGGAACCATTGGCGAAACGGTGGCAGTATTGGTACTTTCGGTGGTGTACATAGCCATTACATCGGGTTGAAATGGGTACAACAGGTCCACCTGATTGTTATCGTCAAAGCTAAAGGCATACACGTTCATGTTTTTGCTGCCCATGGTCAGCAACACCTGATACCCTGTCCATGGGGTATAGGCATTGTGCATGGCATATACCGGTCCGCTTTGGGCTGCCCGCATAGAACCAATTATTTCGGGGGTGCAATTCATTTCATTGCCGTCGGGTTGCATGGCTAATTCGCGGTAGTCTAAAGTAGCGGCAAAATTGTTTACCGGTTCACCCGCAGGAAGTTCGTAAATAACCTGGTAAGCCTCTTTTACATACTTGTTAAAGTCGTCGTATTTTACGTAAATAAAACCTTCGTTAGCCCACTCAGTTCCCCAACTGTTCATCAGTTCAAAGGTTTGGTTTTGGTCGTCGTAGCCAACAACCAGCATGGCATGTATGCTGGGTTGTCCTTTTTCGCCCCGGTTGGGGTTCCATGTATTGTTTTCGTGTTGCAGTTCTTTGAAGTTCTCAAAAATCTGCATTCCCACAATAACGGGCAGGTCGTTGGCTAAGCTGTGGCGCACTTTAGCCACTTTAGTATTGTCGTCTTTTACAAAGCTAAGCCTTTGGTAATCTCTAATTCTGAAACGTATTGCGTCGCGAATTTGGTCGCCCGACGGGGTAAACTGGCAGTTTTCATCAAACGGGTAATCGTTAAATTTTACATTGCCTACTCTTTTCATTACGTTCAGTGCATCGGAAATATGAACACCAATGTAGCAGTCATAATCCTGCCCTTCAAAGGCCAGCACCTGCCGATACACAAAAGAGGGTGAAAAAGCATTGGTATTTACCACATTTTTTTTGCGCACATTATCCCAGCCGTTGCCAAGGGCTTCAATAATGGTGCGGGCGCCGTAGGCGGCTGCCCAGCCCACACAAGTACCTGTTCCAAGTTGGTCACCCGGAATAGGGCAGTATTTTTTGAGTGAATGCTCGTAGGGTATGTTGTCGTAATTTTTGGTAGTGAGGGGGGTTGCCAAGGGTACTTCGGCATACTTTTCATCATCAAGTATTACGCCGCCGCCAAAACGGTTGTTTTGGGCGCTTGTATTTTCAAATGTAACAAGGGCTGCCAATAATACAAAAAATACTGCCCGAATTAAGTAATTTAGAGGCATAATAAAGGTTTTTTCGTTTTTTGCTGCCAATTTACTGCCAATGCAGATTGGTTAATTAATTTGGCTGGGTAAAACACCGCCAAGATAAGGAAAATATTGAAAGATAAAAACAATTTTTTTGCCTTTAACTAAAAAATCTGTGTTTTAAAGACGGATATTCGCGCCATCTAATACAGGCAAAAAGACAGTTTAATTTAATCTTGACTACTTTGACTGCGCAACATTAATGCCAAATGCTTTTAAAAAAAGTCTTTTCATTGTATAAATTAAGCAAAAAAACAAAAAATCTTCTGCTTTTGTAAAAATACATGCTTTTTTCTATTTAAAACGGTTTTATTTAAAAAACCTTTTTATAAGTTGGCAACTATTTTTATATTGGGCAAAACAATTAACAAACACTTTTTGCATCAGAAAAATTCCATTTATGCAATTATTAATCAAAAACATTGCCACACTTGTGCAGGTTGAACAAGGGCCGCCCGCACTGCGCATTGCCGGAAAAAACATGCAACAACTGCCTGTTTTGGAAAATGCCTTTTTGTTGATGGAAAGCGGCCGCATAACCGATTTTGGCCCGATGGACGAATGTCCTTCAGTATCCGAAAGTGCTTCCATGATTGATGCAAAGGGGAAAATGGTATTTCCATGCTGGTGCGATTCTCATACTCATCTGGTATATGCCGGCAGCAGGGAGCAGGAGTTTGTCTATCGGATTAAAGGCATGACCTATGAGGAAATTGCCCGGCAGGGGGGAGGCATTCTCAATTCGGCCCGGCTCTTGCAGCAAACACCCGAAGAGGAACTGTACAACAGCGCCATGGAGCGACTTGCTGAAATTACCCGATACGGCACCGGCGCCGTAGAAATAAAAAGCGGCTACGGCCTTAGTTTTGACAGTGAATTGAAAATGCTGCGGGTAATAAAGGAAATGAAAAAGCATACCGATGTTGAAATAAAAGCTACTTTTTTGGGCGCTCATGCCATACCACTACAGTATAAGGCAAATCGGCAGGCCTATATTGCCGAAATTATCCAACGCATGTTGCCGGCCATTGCCCTTGAAGGTTTGGCCGATTATATTGATGTGTTTTGCGATACCGGTTTTTATACCGTAGCAGAAACGGAACAAATACTGGAAGCCGGCGGCCTGTTTGGCTTAAAACCCAAAATACATGCCAATGAGTTGGCCGTAAGCGGCGGCGTACAGGTGGGGGTGCAACGCGGCGCAATATCTGTTGACCACCTTGAGCAAATAGGGCAGGCAGAAATTGATTGCCTGCTTGGCTCTCCCATAACTATGCCTACCCTGCTGCCCGGAACAGCTTTTTTTCTCAACATACCCTATGCGCCGGCAAGGCAAATGATAGATGCCGGGCTGCCCGTTTGCCTCGCATCTGATTATAACCCGGGTTCAACCCCATCGGGCCGAATGTCGTTTGTTTTGTCGCTTGCCTGTCTTAAATTGCAAATGTTGCCCGAAGAAGCCATTCATGCCGCCACCATTAACGGCGCTTGTGCCATGGAACTGCAGCAAACCCACGGCAGTATTTGCCGCGGCAAAGTAGCCAATGTGTTTATTACCAAACCTATGCCATCGGTGGCGTTTTTGCCATACGCCTTTGGCAGCAACTTAATTGAAACCGTTATTTTAAAAGGAAAAGTAGTGGAAACAACCGCTAAAGGTTAAAAAATGCTGTATTTAAGAATGCAGTAAATAGCCCTGAAACCGTCTTTCCAATTAATTTTTTTACCCTCGGCATACGTGCGCCCGTAGTACGAAATGCCCACTTCGTAAATGCGTATATTGGGTACTTTGGCTATTTTGGCCGTTACTTCGGGTTCAAAGCCAAAGCGGTTTTCTTTGAGTTTAATTTGCTGAATGATGTCGGTTTTGAATAGTTTGTAACATGTTTCCATGTCGGTCAAATTGAGGTTGGTAAACATGTTGGTGAGGAAAGTGAGCAGTTTGTTTCCGATGGTGTGCCAGAAAAACATAATGCGGTGCGGATTGCCGCCCATAAAACGTGAGCCATACACTACATCGGCAAACCCGTTGATTACCGGTTGCAGCAACAGGTTGTATTCTTGCGGGTCGTATTCCATGTCTGCATCTTGTATAATGAGGTAGTTGCCGGTGGCTTTGGCAATTCCGGTGTGCAGGGCAGCGCCCTTACCCTTATTTACCGCGTGTTCATAAAAACAAATGTTTGCCTGCGGGTTTTGTTGTATATATTGCAGCACTGTCTCCCGTGTGTTGTCGGTAGAGCAGTCATTTACCACAATTATTTCTTTGGCTATGCCGTTAAGCAGGTTTACGGCCATTACTTTATCTAAGATGGCAGCAATGGTTTTTTCTTCGTTGTATGCCGGAATGACAATGCTAAGTTTTGATACGGTCATGGTTTGTTGGTGTGGCGGTACTGTTTGGTAGTGGTTGTTTGCGGTTGCAAAGATGAAACAAATACCATTAAAAAAGAACAATGACGCAGTGAAGACGCAAAATGTTGCTTTTTGTTAGAAATAGACGCGGAAAAACAGATATTTGCACTGCAATAGCTGCATAACCCTACAATGATGGTTGCAAATGGAGATCATAAGCGGAAAGAAACTAATTAAATCTTACGGCAGTTTACAGGTGCTTAAAGGTGTGGATATAGCGGTACAAAAAGCCGAAATTGTATCTATTGTGGGTGCATCAGGAGCGGGTAAAAGTACGCTACTGCACATTATAGGCACATTAGACCGCCCCGATTCGGGACAACTTACTGTTGGCGGAAAGGAAGTAAGCCGCCTTTCGGAACGCGAGCTGGCGCGCTTTCGCAACAAACATATTGGTTTTGTTTTTCAGTTTCACCACTTGCTACCCGAATTTACCGCTCTCGAAAACGTGTGTATTCCGGCGTACCTGCTTGGCAGAGCCGAAACCGATGCCACCCGAGATGCTACTGAATTGCTCCAATTTCTTGGCTTGGCCGACAGGTTAACCCACAAACCCTCCCAATTATCGGGCGGTGAACAGCAGCGGGTAGCCGTTGCGCGGGCGCTCATAAACCGCCCCGATGTGGTGCTGGCAGACGAACCGTCGGGCAACCTTGATTCGGACAACTCGCGGGAATTGCATCGGCTCTTTTTTCAACTGCGCGACCAGTTTCAGCAAACCTTTGTTATTGTTACCCATAACGAAGAATTGGCCAATATGTCGGACCGAAAACTGGTAATTAAAGACGGGGTTATGCTGGCATAGCTGCTCTTGCGGCTGAAGTAGGTGTGCTTAATTGTGCAGCCAGAAAACAATATCAGGCAACTTTAAGCCATTGCAGAATTGCTTTGGTAGGTTTTGCCGAAGTAATGATAATATTGTGGGTTTCGCCAGTTGGCATGGTAATGAAATCGCCTTCGGCAAGGCGTACTTTGCGCGTATTGCCTTCGGCATCTGTAATATCGCACTCGCAACTGCCCTCCAGAATAAGAAAACTTTCCAGCAAATCATGATGCACTTCTTCGGGCACCATTTCATTTACCCAAACAATGGATAGTTCGCGTTTTTCGGTGAGTTCAAGGGTATGGAGGTAAATATTGTCGTAATCATCGGGCGGCTCTATTCCTTTTACCACCTCTTGCCATGCAAACCAATCGGCTTTTTCGGTCAGCAAAGGCAGGTTATTTATATCAAGTTTTTCGTGTGGGGAAGCCCTGTTTTTAAGTAAGCTTAATTTGCCAAGTATTTTGCTTTTAAGGTCGGGCGGCGGGGCAAGCGCAAAATCTGATGCCAGTGCAAGCAAAGCATCTTCGGTTGCTTCGGTTTCAGAGGAAGCAGGGGTGTTTTCCTTTGTTGCAAGCAACTTTTCTAATTCCTGTTTGGTTATGTCAAACTTATTATTCAAGGTATCTTTTTTTTAATTCCAGTTAACTAAAAATTTCCCTAAGTTCTTTTAAAGCAAGTCTGGTTCGTGATTTAACCGTTCCAAGGGGTATGCCATGGGTTTCTGATATCTCCTGTTGTGTAAAACCTTCAAAGTACATCCATTCAATAATTTGCCGTGCCTGCGGCGATAATTTTTCCAAATGCCCCGATAAACCGATGGTTTCTATTACAATTCCGGTGGTTTTTGGACCTAACTCATTGAATACGATTTTTTCGAGGTTTTGGTTTGCATCCCTAGTTAAATAATATTTTGAGCGGGTAAAATCTATAGCGGTATTTCTGGCAATGTTTATAAGCCAGGTAGAAAAGCAGCCTTTTTCGGGGGTAAATTGGTCAATATGAAGCCAACTTTTAACAAAACTGTCTTGTAAAAGGTTTTCGGCATCGGCATAATTTCGTACTATGCGAACAATTAACCCATAGAGTATGGGTGCGTAGGCATCATACAAGATTGCAAATGCTTTTTCATCGTGCTGTTTAAGCCTTTCCACCAATGCCAATTCTTCCTCTGAGTTTCGAACAACCGAATTCATAATCCCTGCCCTCCGGGCTGCTTAGGGTTTTGGGTGCCAAATCTGGTTTTTATCAAAAAATTTTTAGGGGCGCATAATCCAAACCTAAACCGGCCTCGTATCATAGCTAAATCAGCACAAAAATAAATCTTTAAACCAAAAAAACATTAAAAAATGAAAAAAGCTTTTTTCCCTATCAATCTTGCAGCGGTTTTCTTCGGTTCTCCTAAAACCGGTGAGAAAATTGTAATTGACTACTTTTCGAAAGTTGATGCCGGCGAAATAGAAGTTGTTGGCAAATTGCTGTCAGAAGGATTTGTGGCTGTAGCGCCTTTTTCTCCTGTTCCGTTTGACAAACAGGGTTGGAAGGGTGTTGGATACGGTTTTAAAACAGCTTTCCCCGACATGCAACACCAATTGTTGAACTATTTTGAAAAAGATGGGAAGGTTGCAGTTCAGGGCCTATTCAAAGGAACAAATACCGGTCCAAACATGGGAAATCCTGCTACGGGCAATGCGGTTGAGCTTCCGTACATCAGCATTTTTGAATTTGATGATGAAGAAAAAATCACTTCGTTAAACATTATGTTTGACCAGAAATCTTTTGAAGCCCAACTAATGGCCGGCATAAACCCGAACGCTGCCGCCGAAGCGTTGGTAAACGGCATAATGCGCGCTGCCGATGCCGGTAATGGCGATGCCGTAATGTCATACTTTACCCCCGATGCAAAACATTATTTTGGCGGAGTTGCCAACAGCAATGAGGAGCTCAAAATGCGGGTGGCAGGCTTCAAAGCTGCTTTCCCCGATATTCACCGAACCATAGAGGTTTTGTCTTTTGGCAACAACGTTGTTACCTGTAAGGGTAGCGTAACCGGCACCAACACCGGCATGTTTATGGGTAAACCCGCCACGGGCAATAAAATTAATGTATCGGTATTGGGCGTTTACAAAATTAACAACGAGGGTAAGGTTACCGAAGCTTGGGTTGAAATGGATACTGCAGCCCTAATGAGCCAACTGAAAGGCGAAACCTTGGCAGCCGAAGTGGTAGCCAACTAACTGTTACTTCACACATCAAATTTTTAATAATTTTTTCATTTCAAATCACTTACCTCCATGAAAGCCTTCAAATTAATTATTGTATTGTTGTTTGCTTACACTGCCGTTTTTGCACAAAGTAAAAATGCCCAAACCGTAATGAACAATTACGCCGCTTTTGGTAAAGGAGATATTGCCGCCATACTTGCCACACTTAGCCCCGATTGTGTTTGGTCGCACCCGGGCAACCCCGATATTGTTCCGTTTGCCGGTACTTTTACCGGACCCGATGCCATTGGCAACAAGTTTTTTGGGGTAATACCGGCTGCTATTCAAATACTTGAATTTTCGCCCAAAATTGTAGGCGAGGAAGGGAATACCGTTATTACCTCAGTATTTATTAAGGGTAAAGGCGTAGCCACGGGTAAAGAGTTTGAAAATACAGCCGAAATGCGCTGGAGTTTTAACGATGCCGGCATGGTTACATCGTATAAGGTAAATGTAGATACCGCTGCATTGGAATCAGCATTATCTTCAAAATAGATACTGCAAATTGTACAAGGCAATAACCGGTTTAGCGCTGTAAAAACCACGCTTTTTTTATCTCCACACAAATGCCTCCGGCTGTTTACGCTCTTTACAATGTTGTAGCACGGTAAACTCACTCAAAGTAAATTGGGTGATGATAACTAATCTCCACCCAGTTTACTTTCAATCCTGTATCAACTGCTTTTATACACGCACCAGCAAAAGCCTCAGCAATAGTTAAGAAAAACAAATGTAAAAGTATATACAATTCGAATTAAAAAAAATTTATCATGTCAAACAATCTTGCAACCGTACAACAAATTTATGCCTGTTTTGCACAAGGCGACATTCCCGGCATTCTTGCTAAATTAGCAGACAATGTAACGTTTTTTAATGGCTCAAACCCAGCCGTAGCGCCTTTTGGCGGCACTTTCAGGGGTAAGGATGGAGTGCTGCAGTTTTTCCAAAATTTGGGCGTAACTACCCAAACAACACATTTTGAACCGTCAAATTTTAGGGAAGAGGGCGGCAAAATTGTAAATGATGTACTCCACAACGGAATCGTTACCCCCACCGGAAAACCTTTTAGTGTTATGGCGTTGTTTACCTGGTCTTTTAACGAAGCCGGACAGGTAACCGACTGGAAAGGCACCGGTGATTTCAGCAGTATTAATAATGCATTTTAGGAATTATATTACACTGTATTACGCCCCGCATACCGGTATGGCAGGCGGGGCGTTTTTTATGCACGTGGTTGTTCTTAAACCGGTTTGGCCACAGCGCCAACTCTTTGGGCAATGTTCATTTTTACCCCGTAGCGCGGGCGCAGCGTAACCAGCGGCTGCAGGTCAATAACATGGTTGGGTTGCAAGGAGAAGGTAAACCGCCGCAGCAGGGTAGCCAGTACAATCTGCATTTCAAACAGCGCAAAGTTGTTGCCAATGCACAACCTTGGCCCGCCGCCAAACGGAAAATAGGCATAATTTGGCAGATCTTTCATGTTTTCTTTGGCAAAACGGTCGGGGTTAAAGGTTTCGGGGTTTGACCAGTATTTGGGGCTGTGGTGGGTTCCGTAAATAAACAGCAGTATAACCTTGTCTTTCGGTATTTTATAGCCGTCAATTTCATCATCTTCCAGTGCCATTCTGTCAATAATCCAGGCGGGCGGGTACAGGCGCATGGTTTCCTGAATTACCTGCCGCGTGTATTGCAGGTTGGGCAGGTCTTCAAAGGTGGGTGTTCTGTTGCCCAATACTGCTTCTGCTTCCTGCAACAGTTTCTGTTCCACATCGGGACGTTGCGAAATGAGATACAGCGCCCATGCCAGCGCATTGGCCGATGTTTCGTGCCCTGCAACAATTAAAATCATACTTTCATCACGCAGTTGTTTATCGTTCATGCCCTCACCGGTATCTTCATAGCGCGAGTTAATGAGCATATCGAGCAGATCGTTGTAGCCCGATTTTTGTTCCCGCCGTTCCTTAATGATGCCATACACAATATCATCGGTTTCGCGGCGCAACGATTCGTAAAATTTTATTTTTCCGGTTAGTTTAAGCCATGGGTACAGGTAGGGTTGGCGTGCCATGGTAATAACATACTTCTGTAGGTTGGTTACAATATAGTCAACCCGTTTAAGTTGCTCCTTCTGTAAACCGGTGCTGAACAAAGCTTTGTTCACAATTCGAAAGGTAAGGTGCATCATTAGTTTCAGCACATCTGCTTCGGGATTTTGGGCAATTTGGAGGTCAAGTTCGGCGCAAAAATCTTCGGTTTCATTAGTCATGATGCCAATGAGTTCGGCCAGGCGTTGCTTGTAAAAGCCGGGCTGAATAAGGCGGCGCTGTTTAAGCCAGTAATCGCCGTCTATGGTAAGCAAACCTTGCCCCAACTGACTGCCCAGCAATTCTTTCACCACTTTTGATTTGTGGTAGTTTTTGTTGTTTTTTTGCAGAATATGTTGAATATAATCGGGGTTGCTGACGATGACAACTTTTCTTGGCCCGATATAAGCTTCATAAATATCGCCTAATTTTTTGGTGGCATCAGACATAAAGGGTATAGGATTATCGGCAATTTTATTAACCCGATATAACGAACGCCAAACCGGAACTTGAGGCAGTATTTTGCTTGCCGGCATAACAAATAGTTTTTATGTTACAAAATATAAAACCTAATCAGCAGATTTTTCTTTATTTATAAGTAGCCGTAGTAATCATTTACTTACAAGCCGGCTGCAACTGCAGGCCAAAAGGAGCAACGGTTATTTGCCATACACTTGCTGCAACTGCGCCACAATTTGGTAAACGGCCGGGCAAATAAACGTATTGTTCAGGGTTATGCCAAAGTGGCGGTGAAACTTACGTTGGTTGGTGTGCGGGTACTCGCGGCAGGCATTGGGGCGGTGTTCATACACAAGGCAAAGGTTATCTGTTCCCAAAAAAGGGCAGGGGGTTTGTTGCAGAACATAATCGCTGTCTTCGTCAATTTTCAGGTATTGGCGGGTAAAATCACCGGGACTTATGCGAAAATGTTTAGACAGCCGTTCAATATCTTTGGGTATAAAGCGTGGGCTGGTAGTTTTGCAGCAGTTGGCGCAGTTGGTGCAGTCAATCTGTTCAAAGGCTTGGTTGTGCAGTTGTTGCACGGTTTGGTCAAGGTCTTTGGGTGATTTTTGTTTTAGTTGCTTAAACAGGCGTTTATTTGCCGGTTCGGCATCTTTGGCTTTTTTTTGCAGTTCCTGCCGTTCCTGTTCGTTCATATGCTAAATTTTTGGTAATTATTTAGGTGTTCTTAATTGATTGATAATCAGTGATTTGTTATTTTATTTGTAATCGTAATTATTAAAAATCAAGCACATTTTCGTTCTCTGTTGCGAAATTTTCAACAGAAATGTTGTTTTGTTAAACAGAAAGCATCGAAATGTTCATTGGAAATCGAAATTATTTAAACAATTACCAAAAGGAATAATTATCTGATGGCTAAGCTTGTCGAGTAGCATATAACCTCGGTCGCTTAATTCCTGTGGTGTTATTTTCATGCCCGAAAATAGATTTTGTCTCATTTACCCCAAGTTCACGCTGTAAACTACCCGCGCTGCTATTTAACCATAATGTTGCTCAATGGCATTGCTTTCAGATTGTTCAAGCTGCCTTTCAAAGTGTTAATGTCGCCAATTAAATTGTATTTTTTACCGCCGGTATATACTTCAATGCCAACATGAGACCCTGTTTCATCTTTAGTTTCATATATGGTGTAGGTAGCGCTTTTATTAGCAAAGCTAAGTTTTTTTGAATTGGAGGAGAGCTGCAAAGTAAAAGGCTGTTCATCTGCATAACCTCCCACAAAGTTTCCGCCTTCTTCCCAATCATTACTATTACTCTCTTTAATTGATACAAAGCCCGGGTAATGAAATTCCACTTCGCCATTTTTTTTCTGAAAAATATAGTAAAGTGTTTCGCCCGAACTAATGAGTTTTACCTGTTTACCATTATCCTTCATCACAAAAGAATATAGGGTTTTAGCATTTTCTGCATCTTCATACAATTTAATGGCTGTGTTTTTCTGAATTTTAGAGCCGGTCTTTGTTTGGGTTACCTCTCTGTAAAACAATTCCGAATAGCTTTCTTCGTAGGTGCGTTTAACCATTTTGAGCTGATTTCCCTCTACTATATACTCATCGTCCTGATGATAGCAACAGCCACTTTTGGTAAAACCTATTAACCGCTTTGTTGAAGTATTTACATCAAACATACCTAGGTAATTGTTTTGAACTAAAGTGAATGCTTTATTGTACACAAAGCTATTGCCCGAATTGGATAAATATATTTTGTAAGCATGCCAGCCATAGGAGCCGTCCACACTCTCTAGAATAGATAAATCCTTGTTTCCATCAAAGTTTAAATCTTTATAAATCACAAAGCCATCAAAGGCATCTTCTCTGGTATTTACCTGTACCTGTCCATCAGTAAGTTCCATATACACTTGCATGCCCCATCCATCTTCTTCTGTCGAATCGTCACCTATCTGTTCTTTTATAATTTCTTTGCCCGATGCAGTTTCAAATATAGAAATCCAACCTTTTGAAGCACTGAGTGAGCTATTGTCATAGCGGTCATATTCAAATAGTGTGACTACGCCATAATACGAACCGGAAAAGTGCTGTAAGGGATACTCTACTTTTTGTCCATATAGATTTACCGCACAAAAAAACAGCAATGCAAAAAAGGGTTTCATAGCCAAATGTTTAAAGCAATTAAGAAATAAAGTTGATATTCCGTACTATAAAGCCGTAACTCAGGCGGCAAATCGAATACCTGACGGCGTTTTAACAGCCTATAGCAGGTCTTCTTGCTGACCGCAACCACTGCAACCCTCCACTTTTAAAACAACCACCCTATCGGGTTGCTCCACCATTTTGAGCGTATTGCCTTTATGACCTTCCTGACCCCAGCGCTTGTGTTGCTTGCCAACAAGGTCTGGCTTTTTCTTAAAACCATCCGACGATGGCGGCAGGTGGCTGTTACCATTGTTCTGACCCAACCTGCGCTCCAACTTGCTTACCCGATTTTCCAGTGCCGCTATAATTGCCAGCAGTTCCCTTATCATCTCATGGCAGGCTTCTATCGTATCGGGCAGTTTTATTTCCATGAGACTTTTTTTTTCAAATCTCGGCTTTTTTGCCAATGGTTGGGTATATTGGGACAACTTTTTTTTCGGAAACCAAAAAATCCTTATCCCACTCAAAAAACAGACCAAAACATCTGAACGCTTATATAACCTGCTAATTTTGTATTTTCTTGCTTTAGCTAAATTGTAAATACTGGGGAGTACCTAAATAGTTACAAAAAATATCTTTTACCCGAAAACTTCGTGCATTCCCGGTGGATATTCTTGTGTTACCCAATTAAGAATTTGCCGGTAGTGTTGCGGGTTATGCACAAAGTCCAGATTATCGGCATGAATGATTAAAACCCGAAGGTGTGGATTGCTTCTAAAGTAATCGAAATAAATTTTTTCTACCCGATGCAGGTACGATTCGCGCACTTGCTGTTCAAAATCCCGGCCGCGTTTTTGTATGTTTTTAAGCAGCCGGGGCACGGTGGCATGAACATACACTATTAAATCGGGTTGGGGCAGGTTGGGGTACACGGTGTCAAACAGGCGTTCAAACAGCCGGTATTCTTCGGGCAGCAGGTTTACCTCTGCATAGAGCAAAGATTTTCGGAAAATGTAGTCAGAAATGGCTAAAATGTTTCCGGCGTTCCAGTCTTTCAGAAATGCGGTAAGTTGGTGGTATCGGTCAAGCATAAAGTGCATTTCGGTATGAAAGGCATATTTTTCGGGTTCGGCGTAAAATTTGGGCAAAAATGGGTTGTCGGCAAATTCTTCCAATATCAACTGAGCGCTATATTCATCGGCCAGCATTTGCGCCAAAGATGTTTTACCGGCGCCGGTGTTGCCTTCAACGGTTATAAGTTTATATTTTAACAGGTTCATGTAATAGCACTAATTCAGGTGTGGTGGTTGTGTGTTTTGCTGAGGGAACAGGGTGGGAGGGGGGCAATTTACCAATAACCGTTGCCAAGCAGGTAGTTGGCTACATAATCTTGCACTCCTTCTTCTATGGTGGTAAACGGGTGGTAGTAGCCTTGCAGGGTAAGTTTGGTCATATTGGCTTCGGTAAAATACTGGTAAGTTTCTCTGATGTCTTCCGGCATATCAATAAATTCTATGTTTGAGTTTAGGTTCAGGCTCATAAAAACAGCGTTGGCAAGGTCGGTAAAGCTGCGGGCCGTACCGGTACCTACGTTGTATAGTCCGTTTTCGGGGCGGTTTTGCATCATCCATTGGCAAACGCTAACAACGTCTTTCACATACACAAAATCTCGCAGTTGTTTACCGTCTTCCACATCGGGGCGGTGCGAGCGAAACAGTTTTACCCTGCCTGTTTGCCGTATTTGGTTGAAGGCATGAAAAATTACCGATGCCATTCGTTTTTTGTGGTATTCATTCGGGCCGTAAACATTAAAAAATTTCAGTCCAAACCAGGCCGGCGGGGTATTTTGCTGCTCCAATGCCCAAATATCGAAATTATTTTTAGAAAGGGCGTAGGGGTTAAGGGGTTTAAGTTTCGGGGGTAGCAGGTGGTTGTCGTCGTATCCCAGTTCGCCGTTGCCGTAGGTTGCTGCCGAAGAGGCATATACCAGCGGAATTTGGTATTCGGTACAAACCTGCCACATTTTTTTGGAGTAGCCAAGGTTAAGGCGGTCAAAAATTTCGGTATTGAAATTGGTGGTATCGGTTCGGGCGCCTAAGTGGTAAATGCCGTTAATATGTTGATGATTGGCTTTAATCCATCCAAAAAAAGCATCGCGGTGTACCCAGCCAATGTATTGTTTGTCATCAACGTTTTTTCTTTTGGCAAAGTCCGAAAAATCATCCACCAGAATCAGGTCATTTCTGCCGGCTTCGTTTAATAGAGCGGTTAAACAACTGCCAATAAAGCCGGCTGCTCCTGTAATAACAAGCATAAATTTTTATGGTTAACCTTGCTGAATGGTTTTGGGGCAAAGTTAAGGAGTTTTGGGAAACTAAAGCCTGCCCGCCCTACAAAAGAAAGCGGGGCAGGTAAAAACTGCCGAAGCCCTGTTATTTACAGTAAGAAAGCAGCGGAACATGGGTATGGTACGCCATGCGGTGCGTATAGCTGGAGAGGAAAATTTTTTCGAGCAGGTTTCTTTTATGCGTGTGCATGGCAATAACCGATATTTCGTTTTGGTCAATGTATTGGTTAAGCCCTTCCACTACGCCGTCGCTCTCCATAATATCGAGTTTGGAGCCGGTAGTTTCAATCATTTTATTATTGAGTTCTTCAAACTCTTCTAATTTGCGTTTGTCCCATGCTTCGTCAAGAAAAGTTACATGTACGCAGCGCATTTCTGCGCCAAAGAGTTGCGCAAAAGCCTTTACCTTCGGAATAATTTCTTCGTCGTGTTCATCGCAGTTGGTGGCGTAGGCAACTTTGTTAATACCTGAAAAATTTGCTTTGTGGGGAACCACCATTACAGGGCATTTTACCCTTTCCAATACGGCGGCGGTATTGCTGCCCAGCAAGGCTTCTTTTAGCCCGCTTGCGCCTTTGGTGCCCATTACCACCAGTTCAATATTGAGTGATTTGGTTACTTCTTCTATTTCATCGGCAATAAAGCCCTTGCGCAATTCATGGGTAATGCTTACATGACCCAATCCTTTTTCTTCGGCAAACTGATGCAGTTTGGCAGTTTCTTGTTTATATTGTTCAAACTCAATATCCACTTCGTGGTCAATCATATCTTGCAGTGCAGAGAGGTCTGTATCAGACGGGGTAATAAAGCGCAGCACATAGGTGTGCAACGTAGTAATACTGGCATTTAATTTATCTGCCACTTGCAGGGCAAAATGGAAAGCATTGAGTGCGTTTTGTGAAAAATCGGTAGGAACCAAAATTTGTTTCATGATTGTTCGGTTTTAAAGCTGCAATTTTTCTGGCAACCCGCTGCAAAGGTAAGGTTTAAAAACCAATTTACCCCGCCTGCTGATGAAAAATTAGCAGCGGAATATGCGTATGCATAATCATTTGTCTGCTGAAACTGTTTGCATACTTATTGTATCTGATGCTTCCTTTACGGCTTAGCATTACCAGCAAATCGGGCATTTTTTCATTGAGGTAGCGGTGCATGGTTTCTTCCACATCTTCGCCGTTGATAAAATCAAGCGTCATGTTTTCGTATTGTATTATTTCATGTATGGTTTTGCGATAATTGGCCATTTGATGATCGTCGAAGTACCCGTGGGTGGGGTTAATATGCAGCAAGGTAATATTTGCTTCAAAAGTATCGGCAAAGGCTTTAAGCGACAGCAAAACCTGATGGTCGTATTTTTCGTAATCTATGGCATATACAATTTTGCGGGGCGGTATATAATTTACCCCTGCCGGTATGGCCAGCACCGGTGCACTGAGTTTCAGCATTACCTCCGAGGTATGGCTGCCGCCGGTTGAGGTATTGGCATGGGGCTGCCCCTGCGTACCCATTACAATAAGCTGGTTGGTGTTGGTAATCTGCGCCAATTGTTCCGATACTTCGCCTTCATTGGCTACATATTCTATATGAATGAGTTTGCTCTGCGATAAATGCCCAAGCGTATCGTGCACAAACTCTTTCATGCGCTTAATTTTGGCTTCTTTCAGGGCGCTGGCGGTTTGGTCAAGTTGTTCGTAGCTGGTAATCCAATCGCCTACCGGCATGTGGAAAGCATGAAACAAACTAATATGGCGCACATGCATTTGCAGGGCCATTTGCCAGGCATATTGCAGGGCATTTTGCGAAGCAACCGAAAAATCGAGGGGTATAACAAAGTGGTTCATAAAATATGTATTTTATGGGTTACAATTGTTTTTGCTTTACTATAAGCAAAGGTATGGAAACATTGAGTTGTACTATTTTTTCCGTAAAACTGCCCAAAATAAACGTATCGAATGTGGTTTTACCGTTTGAGCCTGCCACAATTAAATCGGCGCCTTTTTTTAAGGCTGTATTACAGGCGGCGTGCACCATATCACCTTCTTCATCAAGGGTAAAAATTGGGTTCAGGTGAATGCCTTCCACATTTAGTTTGTCAATAAAGCGGTTGTATTGAAGTACATGGTATGATTTTACCACCCGGTTTACCTCTTCTTTGCCCTTATCGGTAAAGTAGTAACCCGCCGGAACGTGGTAAATATGCTGGCAATGAATGGTAACGTCGGGGTTATCTTCGCTAAGACTGTAGGCTACCTCCAAGGCCACTTTTGATGCATCGGAAAAATCAACGTCCACCATAATTTCATTCAGCCGTTTAGTGGCTGTTTCCGGAACAAACAAAATGCAACAAGGCACGCTGCGCATGAGTTGGTTGGGCAATATACCTTTGCCTTTCAATTCGTTTTTTCGGCCTACTATCAGCAGATCAATGTTTTTAATGCGCGCCAAATGCGTCATTTCTTTCAGCGGCGAGCCTTCTGCAATAATATAATCAATTTCAATGTTTTTCTGGTCGCCAAAATTAGCCGCTATTTCCTCGCGCATTTTTGCCCGCAATTGCTCATCGCGTGGAATCAGAAACTCCGGAAAGTCGCTCCATAAATCGGGTGGTATGTCAAGGCTTTTTTGAATGTTTACAAAATATACCTTTTCGGCTTTAATAAGTGTGCTTACAAAACCCGCATACGCAATAAGCGTTTTATCCAATAGGGTGAAATCTAAGCCCACCATTATACGTTTACAGCGG